>NZ_NFHC01000049.1:0-4003 GCF_002161245.1 Flavonifractor sp. An9 | reverse complement strand
GTTTAAGGGGGGAAGGAAGAGGGGGGAAAGAAGGGGACTTTTTTCTTTCTTTTTTGTTTTTCGTCCGTATAGGACCGTATACGAACGTATTACCGCTGCTGTCGTGCTCCGGCTCCTGCCGGCCGTCACAGTCTGCTTGTGATACGCCCGTATGCGTGTACGTCCCTGGCCCCCACCTCTGCCAGCTCCATAGAGTGATAGGACGTCCTTACCCGAGGCTACATCCTCACTGCGCTGCTTGTGTCGCCTCCGTCTCGTGCAACCGCAAGGCGGCATATACAGGCGGTTTCCCGCCTGTTGTGGGTCGTTGCAGCCACCCACACTTCCTGTACTGCAAACAGGGTGCCCTTTACCCTTCTCCGGCGCATAATTAGGCACTGTAAGCCTCCGGTATAGTGTCTTTCCACAGTCAGCCCCGTGGCCTTTGGTGCGTTCCCCGTCTTTCCGAGGTGTCAACAAAAAGATGAACACGCGAAAGGTGCGTGTGCACACTGGCCTTGAACGGAATTGAACCCTTTCCTCCGCATGATTGTTGCGGCGCTCTACCCACTGAGCTACAAGGCCATATGTCCCGGCGGCGGGAAAAGAAGCGAAAACCGCCGCCGGGTAGTGAGGGAGAAAAGGAGGAAGAAAGAATGGAATGACGGTTACACATCCGCCAATATCATATTGGCATGGATTAAGTGCTCATTAACACGCGTTTTCTTTTTTTGCAAAAAAATAACCGCCCGGGAAATCCCCCAGGCGGTTTTTCTAACTTTCCATATACTTATCAAGCGCGGCTTTCAATATCGCGTTCACCGTGTCCCCGCGCTCCTTGGCCTTTTTCTTTACCTCTTCGGCGTAGTCCTTGCGGACCTTGACACCAAGCACCGTGTAATTTTCGGCCAAATACTTGTTGTTCGCTCTCTTTTTGGCCTCTGTCAATGGCATAAAATCACCCCTCTTATAGGATATCATCATACACTATGTTTAACAATGTACATTCTGCCCAAAAACATTGTTTAACAATTATTCAGTATGCCTATTGTATACATTGTTAAACAATGCTATGATATAGTCACAACAAGGAAACACCGCAAGGAGGAATCACCATGAAACTGTTTAACCTGTTCCGCAGCCGCAACACCCGCAAGCCTGCTGTTCCTGCTGAGGAGCGCGATTACCTGGTAGTCTACGAGGAGACCGTGGGCCGCCCCTCCATTGACTGGGCCATCCGCACCACTTCCGCCGCTCTGGCCCGTAAGGCCTTTGAGGACGCCGGGCTGATCTACTCCCGGATCGTCGGCATCGTCGCTATCTGATAGGAGGTAACACCATGAAATACTTTATCAACGTCACCACCTTGGACGAACTCAAGAAGCAGTATCGCCGCCTGGCGATGATCCACCATCCAGACGTGGGCGGAGACGTTGAGACCATGCAGGACATCAACGCCGAGTATGACGAGCTGCACGAAGTTCTGAAGAAGGCCCACAACCAGCAGGCCGACGAGTTCCACCAGACCACCGAGACCGCCGAGGAGTTCCGCGAGATCATCGAAAAGCTGCTCCGTATGCACGGCCTGGAGGTTGAGCTGTGCGGCTCCTGGCTCTGGATCGGCGGCAACACCAGGGAGCATAAGGACGAGCTGAAAGCCGCCGGGTGCCGCTGGAGCAGTAACAAGAAACTGTGGTACTGGCACCACGCCGAAGAGGGCCGCCGCTGGCACAAGGGCAGCGCCACCATGAACCAGATCCGCAACAAGTACGGCAGTCAGACCTTCCGCAGCGGCGGCGCTGAGCGACTGGCAGAGGCTACCGCCTGAAGCACACGGCCCGCCCCGGAGGTCACGAGGGCAGAAAGGATAATGGAATGGAAAAGTTTACAAAGGGCTATGTGGACGTAGTGGTCCGTATGAGAACTGACAAGCGCGAGGCCAGAAAGTTTTTGCACCGCCAGTTGTATGAACTTCGCAACCAGGTAACCCGTGAGCACTACTTCGAGATGTATGAATATATCAACACCGCTACCAATTAGCCGAAACGCCCACCAGGGCGTCCGCCGGAGATGGCCTACCGGCGCCGATGATGGCAGGCCGGAAGGATGATGTGTAATGACCTGGCAAGAGCTATTCGACCGCAGCTGGAGGAGGGACGAGGCGGAGATAAAAATATATGACCACCTCCGCCTTCCCAGTAAGCTGACCAGTCTTGACAGTGTAGCCCTGTATGACCGCAGCGCAGCCGGAACCATCCAGCGCATGGAGGAGGCGCTGGAAGCCCTCAAGGGCTACAGGCAGGCCCTTGCGGAGCGGTACGCGGTCCTTGCGACCATGCCTTACAAACTCCGCCTTGACCTGATCCGGCACAAGGGCTGGTATGACAAGAAAGTCACCTACACCCTGCGCCTGGTACGCGTCTATGAGGACGGCCACGAGGAGACCGAGCACGAAACCAAATACCCCGGCACGGAGCGCCGCGCAGCTATAGCCGCCTTTGAGACCATGCAGAAGCAGCGGCCAGGGATTGAGTGCAATATGGACATCAGCAAAAAGAGCTGGGAACGATAAACACCGCCCCTTTGGGGGCGGTGTTCTTTTATATGCGTGATAACAAGCACTTAATCCATGCCATGATTAAAGTGCCTGCAAATTACACGCAAGATTGGTGATGCCTATGGACTATACAGTTATCATCTCTGTAGCCTCTTTGTGCTTGGCCGCCGTGGCTTTTTTCTACGGCGTGGGCCGCGATACAAAAAGCAAAGAACCCCCTCCTGATGACAGCAAAATTGACCAGATTATAGCCAACATCCAAGACATGAGCAAAAAGATTGACAAAATCGCTGATTGGCAGCGGGAGGCCGCCGGAATCCATGCCAGCCACTCCGAGAAAATCAAGACCCTTTTCAACAGGCTGGAAAACCTGGAGAATCGCATGGAAGACCGACAGGTTATTAACGCAGCGCTCCAAAAGATTTTAGAGAGGATGAGCTAAATGGACGACGCAAAGAAGATCATTGACGAAGCCAGCCGGGAAGGGCTCCACATGAGCCAGGGGCTTTTGAAACTGGTTCTGAAAATGTGGGACAGTGCCCGGGAAGATGTCCAGGCGGCTACAGCAGCGGCGCGGCGTCTCCGGCTGGTCTCTGTGTTGGCCGCCGTGCTGGCTGCCGTGTGCCTCTGCGTTTGCATTTATCAGGGCACCGTGATCCATCGCCAGGGCGGTGAGATTGCAGCAATTCACCGCATCCTGGAGGAGGGCGTAGTCATTGAGGAGACCACGACCACCACCGAAACAACTACCACCCAGACGGTTGATGGTGACAGCGCCACTATCAACAACGTGGACGGAGAGCAATACAACGATAATGCTGTGAATGGGGGGGCTGAATAATGGCAAAGGCAACCCAGACAACCACCAAGAAAACCGCCAAGACCACCAGAAAGACGGTGATCGGCGGCACAAAAGGCGGGAAGAACTGCCCCACCTGCGGAAAACCCCTATGAGCAGCCGCCACATTGAGGAGCGCCGCCGCGTTGAGTCTGTCACCAGCCAGCAGCGCCTAATGGACGCCATCAATGGCACAGTCCTAAAGCCCCGTGAACGCCAGGTGCTGCTGCTCAAAATCTTTGATGACCTCTCCCACAACGAGATTGCCGACCGGCTGAACATCACCGAGAAAACATCACAGCGGCTTTTCTCCAAAGCTATCCGAAAAATTCAGGACGCCCTATAATGGGCGTCCTTTTTCTGTGCTTTTTATGCTGTTTTCAAGCCGTTTTGTTGTCAGTTCAAAACAAAATATAAAGTTTAGAATATCTCCATAAGGAGGACATAGCGGGAGCCGGACAATGTACCGGCGAGGACGCAAGGCGTCAATGCTGTGCCCTCCTATTTTTATGAAAGACCTGCTAATAAAAGTCAAGTAGAAATTTCAGATTTTTAGGGAGGCGAAAAAATGCAATACAAAATCAAGCCGCTGAGCATCTCAAAATTAAAACGGCGGCCAGCCAGATGGT
>NZ_NFHC01000048.1:0-4391 GCF_002161245.1 Flavonifractor sp. An9 | reverse complement strand
CTTCGGCCGGCGACAGGTTTTGGCCTGCCGCTTTTTGTGCTGCGATGGTTTTTCATGAGGCGTTGAAAGCCTGTTTGTCAAGGTTCACGCCCTCGCTACTTATTTTCGTAGCAAGGTGCTGTCCATCGATGAACTACCCTAAGTCTACACGAAAAAAATGCAATCCCCGGAATTTTGCGAGAATTGCATTTTGATGAAGTTTACACTTTGGAAATTGCATTTTTGCAATCATTCTGTATAATGGAAGTATGCGGAGGAGGTGCGTATCTATGGCTTTACCCGGAACACCCGGACAGCGGATTTCCGATTTATGCAACGGGAACCACATCACACAAAAGGAACTTGCGGAGAAGATAGGGGTTTCCGCTTCCCAGTTGAGCCGCATTGTCAGCGGCGAAACGAGAACGGTCAGCAGTGATATTCTCATAGGCGTGGCAAAGGAATTTAAGGTATCGACAGACTACATACTGGGCTTATCCACCGTGAGCGTCCGTAAAAGCTACGATATTTCTGAATTAGGCTTGTCCGAGGGAGCCGTGAGGGGGCTCGTGACGGGTGCTGTTGATGTGCAAATCCTCAACCGCCTGTTGGAACACAGGAATTTTCCTAAGCTGATAGATTTGATACGGATTTATTTTCAGGACACAGCGGCAAAAGGCATAACAGCAAGAAACCAGCTTATCGAGATAGCAACGGCTTCCCTGTCCGACCTGATGAAAGAACACCCGGAACACCGGGCGGAAGCAAAGCAGGATTTACAGCTTTTGAACGCCCAGAAGATGGGGGAACATGAGGCGGAGATTGAGAAAATCAAAAATGTGTTCCTTGCTATCCTGCGGGATATTAAGAAAGACATTGACAACGGGGAACAGCCGGGAGAAGCTGTGACCGCCGCGATGTTCCAAGCCATGCGGGACGCATTGGCGGAACAGAAGCAAAACCCGCTTTCCATTGACGATGTAGCGGCGATGGTTGCCGGACAGATCGGACAGCTTACGCCGATGGATGAAGAAACTGCCGACCTGTTCAAGCAGTTGGCAAAAAAGATGATGAAAGGAATAGAATAATAGCCTGTTATTCGAGATAATAATATGCCATTAGTAAAGCATGACTACCCTGTTTTAGAGTACGATACCGCATCAAAAGCTGTTTTTCAGCCGGGAAATGGGAAAAAATGTTTTCCTGCAAAAGCAGTGTTTGCTTTTTTAGGAGACGAGGTTGAAAATTATGCACATACCCATGATGGAATACAGATAGATGAATTTGAAAGTGCAACAAGACGATATCCTATTTATGAATGTCTTTATAATCAGGAGAAAATATGTCTATGTCCGGCTCCTGTGGGAAGTGCTGCTGCCGTCCAAGTTTTAGAATATTTAATTGCAGGGGGTGTAACAAAGATTATTTCCGTCGGCTCTTGCGGCGTATTGGAAGACATCCCGGAAAATAGATTTTTGATACCTGTTTCTGCATTGAGAGATGAGGGAACATCTTACCATTATCTTCCTCCCTCCCGAGAAGTAGAGATTTCAAAGGCTGGTATAAATGCGATTGAATCTGCTTTAAGCCAAAAGAATATACCATATTGGGAAGTTAAAACATGGACAACAGACGGTTTTTATCGAGAAACAGTAGAAATGGTTCAGTATCGGAAAGAAGAGGGATGTCAAGTAGTAGAAATGGAATGTTCCGCATTGGCGGCGTGTGCAAAATTTAGAAAAGTTACATGGGCTATGCTGCTTTTTTCAGCCGATACTCTTGCAGACCCTCATAAATACCAAGAAAGAGAATGGGGAAAAACAAGTATATCCATAGCCTTAGAATTAGCCTTAGACGCTGTTTTATCAGTTGTTGAGGAGTAAAAATAAATACATATAGGAGTTACAATGAATATAAATGAATTTCCACAACAAGTAAATCAAGTTATTTCAATAGCAGAAACCATATTACAAGGTCAAATATTGGGGATATATTTATATGGTTCAGCAACAATGAATGGGCTGCGTCCAGATAGTGATATAGATATACTGATAATTACTAAACAAGAATTGAGTAATTCAATCAGAGCAGATCTAACAAAGCAATTATTGAAAATTTCTGGCTCCGTAGGCTGTATTGAAAAAAGACCTTTAGAGGTAACTATTATCAATCAATCTGATATTGTTCCGTTGCAATTTCCGCCAAAATGTCAGTATATGTATGGTGAATGGCTAAGGGGAGAGATGGAAGCAGGAGAATATCCGCAAGCCTGCAATGACCCAGATATAATGATTTTATTATGGCAAGCAAGAAAAAATAGCATAACTTTGAAGGGGGCGGAAAGCAAAGAGCTTATTCCCGCTATCCCATTTCACGAAATTAAAAAAGCAATTCGGTTTTCTTTACCTGGTTTGATTTCCAGCTTTAAGGGTGATGAAAGAAATGTGTTATTAACCTTATCACGAATGTGGTTTACTTTAGTAACAGAAGAAATCACGACAAAAGATGTTGCCGCAAAATGGGTAATTTTAAAATTGCCGGAGAGATTTCCCCCCCTGCTAACAACGGCAAAGGAAGCTTATTTGGGAAATTTGTCTGATGAATGGGAGACAGTAGAAAAGGAAGCGATGGCACTTGTAGAATATATGAAAAAA
Organism: Flavonifractor sp. An9; assembly: GCF_002161245.1. Taxonomy (NCBI): domain Bacteria; kingdom Bacillati; phylum Bacillota; class Clostridia; order Eubacteriales; family Oscillospiraceae; genus Flavonifractor; species Flavonifractor sp. An9. The sequence continues at coordinate 1,758 of NZ_NFHC01000048.1, read as the reverse complement.
CAAATTGAGGAATTACTTAGAACAGAGTAGCAAAGTTAGCGGGGCCAATCAACGGTCAAGATGAACGGCGCATAAATGCGCCGCCGTTGACAGTCCCGCCCGTCTTTGCTGATGGGCAATCAAGGCGGGAAAGCCCTAAAATGGCTTCCCGCCCATTTCAATCTTGAGAGAAGAAACGCTCCAAAATCAGAAAGAGAGCGGTAAATCTGAATTGCGAGGGAGAATGTAGATGAATCAAGGAAGAATTATTGTGATTACAGGTTCGCCGGGAACAGGAAAGACAACAACTGCGTCGATTGTCGCAAAAGAATCGAACATGGATAAATCTGTGCATATGCACACAGACGACTTTTTTCATTATTTAAGCAAAGGAGCAATACCGCCGCATTTACCAGAGTCCAACGAACAAAATTTAGTTGTCATTGAAGCCTTTTTAGAAGCTGCAAAGCGCTATGCCCGCGGCGGATATGATGTAATTGTAGATGGAATTGTCGGGCCGTGGTTTTTAGAACCATGGAGAGCCCTTGTTCGAGAAGATTATGAAGTACACTATATTGTTTTAAGAGCCAGTAAAGAAGAAACTATGAAACGAGCTGTGGAACGCTCAAAATTAGACAGAAAAACAAATGTTGAATTAGTAGAAACAATGTGGGAGCAATTTTGTAATTTGGGGATATATGAATCGAATGTTATAGAAACGACAACCTATTCTATCCAAGAGGCTGTTTTGGCAGTAAAAGAAAAAATTTCAAGTGGAGCCGCATTGTTATCTTAAACGCTTTCTAAAAATCGAAATTTCATTTATCAGAGAAATAGCAAAGCCAGCCGGGGTAGTCAACGGTCAAGATGAACGGCGTATTTCATGCGCCGCCGTTGACAGTCCCGCCTGTCTTTGCAGATGGGCAATCAAGGCAGGAAACCCCTAAAATGGCTTCCCGCCCATTTCATTATGAGAAAAGAAACGCTCCAAAATCAGAAAGAGAGCGGCCAAGCACTTTGAGGGATTGGTCGCCTTGTTCACCCATTCAGCGGGACGGCGGGTGGCGGTCAAGGCCGGGTGTAAGCCCGTTCATTTCAGCCTTGACGGTTGCCCGCTGTCCTGTTACTTTTCCGGGAGTGTAGCCACAACTTCGGGACACTTTGTCCACAAGTCGGAGCGTAGGACGAGGGACGGGGGATTTCATATACGCCCAGTCTGCTGTTGAAACCAGACCTGTGCTTACGGCTCTACGCCACGCAAGCACAGCCCTGTTTTCCTGCCGCTTCAAATGCCCTTGCCCTCCCCGGCGGCAACGGCATTTTCACGGCAACGCCGACAGAGCGTATAACACACTACACTTTGCTTCGCAAAGTCGTGTGCCAAATGGGGGCGTTGCCCCCTTTGGAAACCCCCACAAGAAAAGGCGGTACGCTACCCCTCCACGGGGCGCATACCGCCTTTTCTTGTTATCCAGCCCTCCGGCTGTATCGGTTGAGCAAAAGTCAGCGTGGGATTGATGTGGTATCTTTATCTAAGTGAACCCCCCTGCTCCCATTTGGAGATGGTCTGCCGCACCACATTCAGCTTCATGGCAAGTTCTTGTTGGGAAAGTCCCTTGGATTTCCGGATTGCCTTTATGTTTTCGTTTAACATATGGGCTCACTCCTATTACAATAAATTTGGACAGGAAAGCCGGACAGCCAGTCCGGCTTTCCCTCCATCTCGTGCCTAAGCTACAATGAGAGGAGCAACTGGCTGACCAATCACTCCTTGGGCTT
>NZ_NFHC01000047.1:0-6086 GCF_002161245.1 Flavonifractor sp. An9 | reverse complement strand
GTCTACGACAACAAGCTGATGGACGGTACCTCCTCCACCACCTTCGCCCCCCTCATGACCACCAACCGGGCCATGGTCGTCACCATCCTGTGGCGGCTGGAGGGCCAGCCCGAGACCGACGACGCCACCCTGTCCTTCACCGATGTGGAGAGCGGCGTGTGGTACACCGACGCTGTGAACTGGGCTGCCTCCAAGGGCATCGTCAAGGGCTACAGCGACACCGTGTTTGCTCCCAACGACACCGTAACCCGCGAGCAGCTGGCCACCATCCTGTACCGCTATGCCGAGTACAAGGAGTATGACGTGTCCGCCAGGGGCGACCTGACCACCTTCACCGATGGCAGCGCCGTGTCCACCTGGGCGGCCGACGGCATGACCTGGGCGGTTGGCGCTGAGCTGATCACCGGCAAAGATGGCGGCAAGCTGGATCCCACCGGCACCGCCACCCGCGCTGAGGTTGCCACTATTCTCATGCGTTTTTTGACCGCGTAAGACCACCCATATTTCTTTACTTCTTTTCCAGGCGATGTCCGGGGACATTGTCCCCGGCCATCGCTGGTATATCGCTGTTATTAAAGTATGATAAAATTTCATACTTTCCTGATCGGAAGTATATGGAGTAATATAAAACTACCAATATAAAATAATGGGATTTTTTGGCTATAGTGCACAAGCAAACCAGGCAATAGTCCCCGCCATACCACTGACGAGGATTTTTGTAGATTACAAAAGGAGGAAGTAGGATGAAAAAACAAATGGGCAGAGTTCTCAGCCTGCTGCTTACTCTGGCGCTGGCTTTGGGGCTTACAGGCCCACTGCCAACGGCAGCAGCAGAAACTGAGCTCACATTGCCTCCCCCGGCGGTAGATCTCTCGGAGGGATACTCAGAAGATCCCAATGCCTATGAGATCTATCCCGTGCCCCACTCTGTGGAGTACGGAACCGGCTCTTTTACCATGACCAAAGAGGTCAACGTGGTAAAGAGCACCAATGTAGACCAGTACACCGTAGACTTTTTGGAAGAGATTCTGACTCGCTTTGACCGTACCATGGTCGTGAGCAACACTCTGGATCCCTCCAAAACCAACATTCTGCTGGGCATCAAGGACGAAAACACCCTGGTAGACGGCCAGGCAGGCGAGCCGAAAGCTTACCCCGACCTGTTCAATCCGGCCAATGATCCCGGTACCGTCCATAAGTACGACTCCTACCTGCTGCGTGCCGACGCCGGTACCAATCCCAACGGCATCATCACCATCCAGGGCCAGAACGTGGATGCCGTCTATTATGGCGTGGCCACCCTGCAGATGATGTTTACCTCCTTCTACGGCAATAAATTCCTGCCCGTAGTGATCGAGGACTATTCCAACACCATCTTCCGCGGCTTTATCGAGGGCTTCTATGGAGGCCATACCTATGAGGGCCGCGAGAGCCAGATCCGCTCCATCCGGGATGTGAAGGGCAATATCTATGTCTTCGCGTCCAAGACCGATCCCTACCACTCCAACAACTGGGATGAACTTTACCCGGCAGAAGAGCTTGCTCAGATCCAGCATCTGGTGGAAGTGGGCAAGCAGATGCACGTGGAGTACACCTGGTCCGTCCACATCGGTAAAGGCAACTTCTTCTCCGGCTGCAGCACCGACCCCAGCGCCGGCGTTGCCTACGAGAAATACCGCGAGAACGTGGAGAAGCTGAAGGCCAAGTTCCAGCAGCTGTACAATGTAGGCGTACGCAGCTTCCACATCCTGAACGATGACTACAACAGCGGTACCCCTGCACAGGTAGCCACTCTCCTGAACGAGATGAACGATTGGCGCAAGAAGAAGGTCTGCCGCCCCATCATTTACTGCCCCAACGGCTACAATGTGGGCTGGGCCGGCAATGGTTCCGAGCTGCGGGCCCTGAACGAGGCAGGTCTGGACAAGGATATCTACATCTACTGGACCGGCTCCGACGTCAACTCCCCCATTACACAGGAGAACATCAGCTGGCCTTATGAAAAGTCCGAGCACTATCCCGTAACCTGGCTGAACTATCCCTGCTCCGAGCACGATAAGGCCGGCATCTATCTGGGCGTCAGCAGCCACTATCTGGCCGACGCCGACAACATTACTGGCCAGATGGGCATCATCTGTAACCCCGTGGACTACCCGGAGGCCAACAAGGTGGCCTACTTCCAGATGTTCTCCTGGGGCTGGAACCGGGACAACTACACCAGCTATATGGATACTCTCTGGGAGGACTGCTTCAAGTACCTCCAGCCCGAGGTCTATGACGCCTATCTGACCATCGCCCGCAATGTGTCCAACTGCCCCGACTCCGGCCGCATTCCCCAGGGCTTCCCTGAGTCTGAGTACTTGAAGGACACTCTGGATTCTGTCCAGGCCAAGGTCCTGGCCGGCACAGCCAAGGCAGATGACCCTGAAATTGTGGCCCTTCTGGCCGAGTTTGACCACATTCTTTCGTCCGTAGAGCTTTTCAAGGCTGATTGTGCCAACAAGAACCTGGTGGCAGAACTGACTCCCTGGCTCAACTCCCTGGTGGGCGTCGTCAACGCCTCCAAGAGCGGGATCGAGGCTGCTATCGCCATCAACAACGGCGATCTGGACGGCGCCTGGACCGCCTATTCCGCCGCCGGCATCGGCCTGGACGAGTGGGACAACTACAAAACCCCCAATTATGATACCGTAACCGCCAAGGCCGGCAGCCGGTATCTCCAGCCCTTCGCCACCGATCTGATGGACTATGTGTCCGACGAGATCGTACCGCTGCTCAACCCCGGCGGGCTGAACAAAGAGCCCACCTTCTACGCCGTTCTGGGCGGCAGGGAGATGGAGGCCAGCGCCGAGTCCGACAAGATGTTTGACGGCAATCCCGAGACGTTCGCCGCCTTCGGCGTCAACCAGAAGGCCGGCGACTACTTCGGCATCGACCTGGGCACGGTGAAGGAGCTCAACTCCGTCCATGTGCTTCAGGGCCGTACCGCCAGCCATCACGACTACTTCCACAAAGCCGTGCTGGAGTGCTCCGTGGACGGCCAGCACTGGACCGCGCTGACCGAGAAGGTCAATTCCCATGACATTCAGGTATCCGGTCTCTCCCTGGCCGCCCGTTATGTACGCCTGCGCCTGCTGGAGACCGGCTACGGCAATAAGCCGGATTTCTGGACCGACGTGCGCGAGTTCACTGTAGAGACCGCCGGCGATTCTGAGACAGAAAAGGGTCTTTTCTACACCAACACCGAACTGACCGGCACCGTGATCGAGGACGGCGGCTACTACACCATGTCCGCCATGCCCGGCGTTACTCTGGCCAACCGTGAATATGTGGGCATCCGCCTGCCTGAGATCATGGGCGTCAGCGAGATCACTCTAGGCGGCGCTCTGCCCGAAGGCCTTACCCTCCAGTACTCCGCCAACGGGGTGATCTGGACTGACGGCGCCCCCGAGAGCAGCGCTACCATGCGCTATGTACGTCTGGTGAACAACAGCGGTACGCCCGTTACCGGCAACTTGCCCTCCGTCTCCGCCAAGGCTGCCTTTATTCAGACCGACCTTACCTTCGATTCCACCAACATGGGCCTCTACGAGGGCTCCTGGAACAATATTGTGGACGGCAACCGCAGCACCCTGGCGTGGACCAACGCCAAACAGACGGAAGGCCAGTATATCATCTTTGACATGGGCGCCAAGCAGCCCGTGTACGATGTGACTTTGTTCTTCCCCGAGCAGGGCGACCACCCCCGCTTTACCAGTATCAGCGTCAGCGACGGCATCGATCCCAACGGTGAATGGACCGTGATCGGCAACTTTACTGATAATTCCGAGATGGATCCGCCCTATCGCTACTATGCCTGCAACGGCAACGGCGTGTCCGGCCGCTACATCAAGATTGAGATCACCCAGACCGCCGCAGGCTGGATCAAGATGAACGAGCTGGAGGTCAACAAGAACCTGGACCAGGAAGGCCCCAGCGGCGGCTTCTCCGGAACCCCCGAGGGCGAGTTCGACCTCATTATGGACGGCAAGCTGTCCACCTTCTTCACCCTGGATCAGGTGGACGAGGACGGCGGCTACCTGCAGTACCTGATCTCCGAACCCAAGACTTATGAAAAACTCTCCATCCTCCAGGATCCCTCCGCCATCTGCGGCGCTGAGGTCCAGGTCCAGAACCTGGAGGAGCAGTGGATCACCGTGGGCGTTCTGGATAAGGGCGTCAACACCTTCCCCACCGCAGGCTACGGCCCCCTGCTGAGCGTCCGTCTGAATTGGGAGCCCGGTACCGCGCCCGCCATCGCCGAGCTGATCCTGGCCGAGGGCGGCGCCGCCGCAGAAGTGCCTGTGGGCACCGCTCCCCTGCGCTTCCCCGCCATCTACGAAGCCGATACCACTCCCCTCGTCATCTCTGTGCCCAACGGTACCCCCATTGACAAGGTGGGTCTGCCCTTCCAGGCGGACGTTGTGCTCAGCGGCGGCAATACTGTCACGATTCCCGTGACCTGGACCTGCGACAACTACAAGGCTGACACCGCCGGCCAGTACACCTTTACCGGGTCTTATGACCTCTCCGGCGGTCTGTCCAACCCCGGCGGCTTCACTTTGAGCGCTACCGTCACCGTAAACGACCCCGTTGACACGTCTTCTGACGCTGTAACGACGGCCGGCGAAGAGGAGAACCTGGCTCTGGAGCATCCTGTCTATGCTTCCGGCCTTGAGGTCAATAGTCAGACCTTCGCCGCTGATGCTGTGGACGGTAAACTTGACACTCGCTGGAGCGGCAACAAGATGAAGGTCGATGACACCGCCGACTCCTGGATCGTGGTGGATCTGGGTGAGGATGTGTGCGACATCACTGAGGTTTCCTCCAGCTATTATGCCAAGGTATGGCCCAGCGACTATGTGGTACAAGTGGCCGGTTCTGACTTTGTACCCACCGACTACAGCACTGTCAATGTAGGTACGGTAAGCGATGAGAGCGCCTTTGAGGGCCAGAACGCCAAGGACGCCAGCTGCTGGACCACCATCGGAACCTACACCGGTATGAGCGGCGACGGCCGCACCGATGCCCTGACTAACTTTGAAGCCGCCATTCCGGAGGGTACTCGTTACCTGCGTCTCTACTTCACCAGTATCAACCAGAGCGCTTTCGGCCACTCCATCGGCCTGAACGAGCTGGAGGTCACCGGTACCCGCTACCTGGATCCCACTGAGCCGGGCGAGCCTGAAGATGTGGTGGTGGAGACCGTAATGCCTTCCGTGGCCTACGGTCGGCTCAACACCGCGTTTAACGATCTGGAGCTGCCTGCGTGCGCCGTAGTTGCCCTGTCCGACGGCACCACCCTCCGCTTCCCCGTGGCGTGGAGCGAAGAGGTCTATGATGCCGCCTCCACTGAGCCTCAGACCTTGACCGGCACACTGGATCTGTCCGGTACCGGCATCCTCAACGAAAAGAACCTTACCGCTTCCGTGACTGTAAACCTGTCCGGCGAGCCTACTGTGGTCAATGTGCTGGTGAACCCCACCAGCCTGGGCGTGGACTACGGCACTTCCTTCGAGATGCTCAACCTGCCTGAGCAGGTGGTTCTGGAGCTGTCCACCGGCTTCGGCGTCGCCTGTGATGTGACCTGGGACAGCACCACCTACAACCCCAACGCCGAAGACACTCAGTACGTCCGCGGCTCCGTACTCTACAACGGCCAGACCTACGAGGCCGTCATGCCCGTGGATGTAGAGGACGCCCCCGTGGATCCTGAGGGCCCCACCGTCTCTACCGCCTACGTCATCACCGTGGAGGACAGCGACAACGGCACCGTGACTCCCAGCCGTACCCGCGCTTCCAAGGGCATCACCGTCACTCTGACCGTGAAGCCTGACGAGGGCTACAAGCTGGATACCCTCACCGTCACCGACAAGAACGGCAATGAGCTCAAGCTCACCGATAAGGGTAACGGCAAGTACACCTTCACCATGCCCGCCTCTGCCGTTACTGTGGAGGCCTCCTTCACCAAGGACGATACCCCTGTGGACACCGGCCTGCCCTTCACCGACGTGAAGGCCGACGACTGGTTCTTCGAGGCTGTGAAG
>NZ_NFHC01000046.1:0-6729 GCF_002161245.1 Flavonifractor sp. An9 | reverse complement strand
AGATAGTCGCGCCCCAGGCGGCTCATGTCCTTTATGACGATGGCCTCCACCCGTCCGGCCTCGACTTCCTCCATCATCGCCAGAAAGCCGGGACGGTCAAAGCGGGTTCCTGATACGCCGTCATCGGTGAAGTGGGTGGGGTTCGGCAGCCCGCTCCGGCGAGCATAGTCCTCTAACATCTTTTTCTGGTTGGAGATGGAGTTGCTCTCGCCCTGTAACTCATCATCGCGGCTCAAACGCTCATACAGAGGGGTGATTTTCTCGTTTCTCATGGCTGTACCTCCTGAAATGAAAATGCTCTAAGTGACTGCTTCACTAACCATGACAAAACCATGATTAAGAAGTCACTTAGAGCATACATCTCCGCTGGCAAGTTTGTACTTCTTGTACTGCTTGACCGCAAAACAATCCGGCTTGCGCTTTTCCAGCCCGGCGAACATATAATCCACCGCGTTCATGTAGTCCTCGTCGTTTTCCTTCACCTCCATGCCGCCGATCATGTCCACCAGCATATTGATATTCCGGTCCTCCGGCGGTCCCTCAAAGATGATATAGGCGATCAGGGCGCAGTACAGCAGCGTCTCGGCCTTGGTCCAGAATGGATCACTTTCTTTGCCCTCTCCCTTGGTGTTGCTGATCAGGGTGTCCACGAACTTCAAAATGTCCGCCTCGTTGCGTACATAGGCCAGGGGGTTATAGTGCATGGACTTGGAAAAGTCGATGCTGTTGAACACTTTGACTTTGTACCCCTTTTTTCGTTGGAGAAAATAGCCCACTTGGGACAGGGTGCCGCCCTTGGGGTCCACCACCACATAGGAGGAATGGGCCTGGAGCAGCTGGGGCGTCAGCCAGAAACGGGTTTTGCCGCTGCCGGACGAGCCGATCACGCAGGCGTTGAGGTTGCGGGCGTTGGCTGGATTTTTAGGCCGGGTATTCATGGTGAGCCGTTCCGTCCCGGTGAGGATCACATTGTTTTCAAACTTGGGATCGACAAAGGGCTCGATGTCTTTGGCTGTGCCCCAGCGGGCCGATCCGTATTCCTCGTCCCGGCGATATTTGCTCGCCTTTTTCGCCTTGGCATAGACTACCAGCCACAGGATCACCGCTCCCGCGATCCCCACCAGCCAGTCAAAGGGGTGGAGCCCTGGGGCAAAGTCGGCAAAGGCCGGACCAATGGTCCGGCCCAGCCCTATGAGTTTATGGGCGAAGTCCGCGCCCTCGGCCAGCCGGTAGGCCGTGCCGATCTTCAAAAACGCCCACAGGAAGAACAGGTAGGGCAGGTTCGGCAGAAGAACTTTTTTGATGTTACCGATCTTCACGCGCCGCCTCCTTTACTCGTTCCTGCTCCCGCTGGGGCTGCTGCCGCACATGGGCCTTGGCCTTTTTGAGCTGTTCCAGAATGGGAACACGCCGGGACTTCTCCTTTCCCAACACCCGCCTGGAATACTCCGACATACAGGCGGTGATGGCGTCAGCCTGTTTGCTCTTGAAAAACAGCAGATACTTCCGTGTTCTCCGCCTTTGCGGGCTCGTTTACCTTCCCAGCATCGGGAATATTCTTTTTGTCATCAGCCAATGAAAAACCTCCTTTGTCGTGAAATGGAAAAAGCCAGCCTCATAGCTGGCCGGTGGGGTTATCTCCTCCCTTCGGATTTTCCTATATGAAAACGCCGCCCGTAGTCCCGTTAGGCAGCATAAATGAGCATCGACGATATTGTTGAAACAATAGAAATGATGTATAATTGCAGCAGAAATTGTAAGATGCCTGTATTTTATATAAATTGCGGAGGTGGAATAGTGGATCGCATTACTAAGGGTTATATGAATAATTTTGCCGCATCCCAAGAACTTCACAATATAACGGATGAAAGCAGACTTTTTGAACTTTTTTCGTGCTATTGTGTACTTTCACGTGAATACTCAGAATCCTTTGATTTATCCGACATCGTAACAGGTGGTGGCGGAGACAGCGGTATTGATGGCATTGCAATAATTGCAAATAATGTCCTGATTCATTCTCCTGAAGAGTTTGATGATTTAGTAGATCAAACACGCTCCATCACTGACTTAAAGTTCATTTTCGTACAAGCAAAAACATCGGCATCTTTTAATGGCGGCGATATTGCAACATTTGGCTTTGGGGTTCACGATCTTTTCAAGGAACAACCCGAGATGGTACAAAATGATGAAATAAAGGAAAAAGCGTCCATTATATCTCACATTTTAAGCAATATGGTTTCTGTCAGAAATAAGCCTAAATGTCTGCTTTACTATGTAACAACGGGCCGTTGGACAGAAGATCAAAATGTACTGTCACGAGTTGAGGGAGTTCGTAGTGATCTTATTTCTGAAAACTTGTTTTCAGATGTTATTTTTACACCTGTAGATGCCGATTATCTGCAACGGTTATTCAAAGCTACTATCGACAAAATCCAAGTAGAGATAGACTTTCCAGAAAGAATAACCCTACCAGAAATGAATGGCATCAGCGAAGCATACTTAGGAATACTTCCGGCTAAAAGTTTCCTATCTCTCGTCAGTGATGATGAGGGCGTAATAAAGAGTATTTTGTATGATAATGTAAGAGATTTTCAAGGTGAAAATGATGTTAATCGTGAAATTGCAGAAACCCTGTCAAGTCCGGATTCAGATAAATTTGTAATTCTAAATAATGGAATTACTATAATCTGCAAAGAACTCAGAAATATTGTTCGTAATCGATTTTTATTGGGAGATTATCAGATTGTAAACGGTTGTCAGACCAGCCATGTTTTATATTACAACAAAGATCTTATTAGTGACAGTGTTTATGTTTCCGTCAAAATAATCTCAACTTCGGATGAAGATACTGTTAGTAAAATAGTTAAAGCAACAAATCGCCAGACTGAGGTGTCAGATGAGCAACTCATGGCTCTCAATGATTTTAATAAAAAACTGGAGGCATATTACCAAACATATTCTGGTACACAACGGCTTTATTATGAACGGCGATCCAAACAGTACGCAAACACTACAGAAATAGAAAAGGTGCGTATTATAACAATACCTACTCAAATTAAGTCTTTTTCTTCAATGTTCCTAGATAAACCTCATTTAGCAAGTAGATATTATGGCCGATTGCTCAAAGATAGTAATGATATGTTTAATAGTGACCATCTTCCTATTGCCTACTATGTGTCAGCCTACGCTTTATACAAAATTGAATATCTCATTAGAAACAAGCAAATTGATCAGCAATACAACCGCTATCGCTATCATATTTTGATGCTTATTAAATACTTAGTTCTCGAAGGGAAACCGCAGCCTCCTCTTAATTCACACAAAATGGAGAAATTGTGTCAAAAAATGCAGTCCATCTTAAATAATTCTAACGAGTTACCGCTGTATATAAATAGAGCCTGTAGTATTATTGCAGAGACAGTAAGTGATTTGGCTGATTCCGAAAATGCCAAAACGGCTGCAATTACAGAGAAACTAAAAGTAGTGGCAAGTATTGCTCAGTAAGCAGGCTCAATCCTAGTTATGGGAAGAGGCACTACACAAGCTAAATACTTGTGTAGTGCCTCTCAAACAAAATAACTATATTAGATTAAATCAGCAAGAAGGTATTAAAATGCTAAGTGACTTAGAAAAATCCATACAGGAACTATTATCGCAGGAACCCTATTGGAACTGCTGTTTTCCCTGCAAAAACAGTGGGAAGTGCTGTATTGGTGCAGATGTTTCTGTTGACGAACACGAATGGAATTCGATTAAACAGTTTGTAAGCGGATTACTCGATGATGAAAAATCCTTGCTGATTGAAAATATTCAGTCCGGAAATATATGTATTTTTAGAACCGATACCAAATGTCTTATACATGAGGTACGACCCGAAAATTGTCGATATACACCGTTCCAAGCTGTAATCACTCCGGATAAAGAGTTGCGGTATAGCATGGTTTCTGAAGATTGCAACTTTCAATCTATTAGGAAACAACTTGACAGCGAAACCGCTAGTAGAATTGCAAACACTAAATTTCCTGTACTTCAAAATTTTAACTCCGAAACAAAATATCTGTGTCTCAATCAAATATATAAACCATGTGATCATGAAGAAAAATATCATCTTGTGTCCGAATGGCTTTGCTTGTCCCCACTCCCTATCAGAAATCCTGATTTGAAAAGAGACTTACATATTGGAGAAGATCATACATAATCTTCAAGGTATTGGTTTTGAAAATGCTAGGAGATAAAACCTCTTGTTGACGGCTTGCAAACCATTGATATGACTGGACTTTTCCAAGTCCTATAATTACACTCCGACCATGCGGAGTGTCCTTATAGGATCTGAGTATCCTGCAAAGGCACTCCGCATTTTATTTACATCCATAGCAACACAAAACGCTAGATTGTGTGGAGGGCTTACCATAATGTCAGAGCATTATGAGCAGCTCCCCCACCACCGAGAATTCTCCTTGACAATTTGTTTCTTCTATTGTATCATGTTACAGGTAATTTGGAATAAATTATGCGCTAGTGTGGCTCAGAGGTAGAGCAGCTCACTCGTAATGAGATAGTCGCAAGTGGGGTGTGAGAAAGTCCTTGCCCCACTTGACTTTTCTTCTATTCCAAAAATGAGATAGTCGAAAAGGCCAAAAAAGTGATCAAAAATGCTGTTTGCTGGAATAGCTCAGTCGGTAGAGCAGCTGATTCGTAATCAGCAGGTCGCGTGTTCAAGTCACGTTTCCAGCTCCAGAAAGACCGTTTACCACATTGGTAAACGGTCTTTTTGTTGCCCACCTGTTGCCCATTTGGTCAACGATGGTCAACAGGACATTTTGAAGATACATCTTCAAAAACTGGCCCTTGGCTCTTCCCTTTGGAAGAGGTATCATGTCCCCACCAAAAGAATATAGGTGGTGAGGATATGGGCATTTTGGAAGAATTCTTTCTGGGTGAAGTCAGACCTTGGGAACAGTTTGGGTGTTCAGATGATCCAGTCTACAAGATGTACTCCCGCAAGATTGAGCAGTTGGAACACTCCCTGATGGTGGGTAGGTCTAAAAAAGAACAGAAAGTGTGCCAGGAGTTAAAGCATTTGAGGACAGTCCAGAGTAATATGGAGTTACAAAGGATGTTTATGTATGCTTTCCGTATGGGTGCTACTTTTGCTCTTGACCTTTTTGTGGAATAATTGGAAACACGGGTTGCCGATGTCGGCAACCCGTGTTATATTTAGTTCAGGAAGTTTTCAGGTTCAGTCAAACTCCAGCAGCTTGGATGCTGGTACTTGGGTCAGGTAGAATAAGTTTCGTAAAAACAAAAAGAGACATGGTTTGCAGATCTCTGGTAGAATGAAGTCGCGACACACCATTCGAAAGGAGACAGCAAACCATGTCGGAAAAGATTGTACAGCTAAATGAGGATGTTATCAAGGGCCAACTCAAGGAACTTGTGCGTGGAAGTGTAGAAGAAACGCTCAACGAGTTGCTGGAGGCCGAGGCAGAGAAATTGACCCAAGCGGCCCGGTACGAGCGCAACGAGCAGCGCCAGGGCTACCGCAGCGGCCACTATAACCGCAACCTCACCACCACTTCCGGGGATGTCACTCTCAAGGTGCCTAAGCTCAAGGGAATCTCCTTTGAGACTGCCATCATTGAACGGTATCGCCGCCGGGAGAGCAGTGTGGAAGAGGCTCTCATTGAGATGTACCTAGCCGGCATATCCGTCCGGCGTGTGGAGGACATCACCGAGGCCCTCTGGGGCAGCAAGGTCTCTCCCTCCACCATCAGTGAGCTGAACAAAAAAGCGTATGTCCATATTGAGGATTGGCGGAACCGTCCTCTGCAGGGCGGACGCTATCCGTATGTCTATGTGGATGGGATCTACCTGCGCCGCAACTGGGGTGGGGAGTTTGAAAATGTGGCTATTCTGGTGGCAATCGCGGTCAATGAGGATGGATACCGTGAGGTTTTGGGCGCCGCTGAGGGTATGAAGGAGGACAAGGCCAGCTGGATCAGCTTCTTTCAATGGCTCCGTGGGCGTGGCCTGGATGGCGTGAAACTCATTGTTGGCGACAAGTGCCTTGGTATGCTGGAGGCCGTGGCGAAGTGTTTCCTGAGGCTAAATACCAGCGGTGTACCGTCCATTTTTACCGTAATGTGTTCTCAGTCACACCTCGCTCCAAGGTAAAGCTGGTAGCTAAAATGCTCAAGGCGATCCACGCTCAGGAGAGCAAGAAAGCTGCCCGTGAAAAGGCTAAGGCTGTGGTGGAGGAGCTGCGCTCCATGAAGCTGAAAGAGGCTGCCAAGAAGGTGGAGAATGGCATTGAGGAAACACTGACTTACTGCGATTTTCCCAGCGAGCACTGGACTCGTATCCGTACTAACAATGTCATTGAGAGGCTGAACCGGGAGATCCGCCGCCGCACCCGTGTAGTTGGCAGCTTCCCGGACGGCAACTCTGCTTTGATGTTGGTCTGTGCCCGGCTCCGCCATGTGGCTGGTACCCAGTTGGGCAACAAGAAGTACATGAATATGAAGCATCTGGAGGCTTCCGTTGAGGATGCCTCCATTGCTGGCTGACTTCATTTACAACAGAGTCTGCGAACTAAAGTGCGAAAAATTCTGGACCTGTTGACAAAGATAAAATATGGGCCGAAAAATTATATTCTCAGCCCATATTTTATCCATATGTATTGCGGAAAAGATGGCCTTAACCATCCTCTTGAGATTTAATGCCATGGCA
>NZ_NFHC01000045.1:0-7732 GCF_002161245.1 Flavonifractor sp. An9 | reverse complement strand
CCCGTCAACCCCGCCCCTCTGGATCAGGCCCAGCGCCAGGAACGGGCTGCGGTACTGGCGGCAGGGACCGCCAAGCGGCAGGCCCGGATGGCAGGCTATTTCGACGAGGAACAGGCCCAAAATTATCCCCAGCAACGGGAGCTGCTTCAAAAGGCCCGGGGCAACTTTGGGGAGATCTATGCCTTTCTCAGCAAAGACAACGACCCTCTGCGCACCGCCCTTCTCTCCTCCCTGTCCGACAAGGACCTGCGGGACGTGACTGCCCAGCTGCTGGAGGTCCATCTGGAACGGGCCCGGCCCTGGGCGGACCGGTACCCGGCGGAGGTGTTCCGGCGGTTTGTGCTCTGCCCCCGAGTGGCCTTTGAGCGTCTCACTGACTGGTCCGTCCCCCAGCCCGGCGTGGTGGGGGAGGTCATTGCCCTGCGGCAGCAGGGGGTGCCCGCCCTGCTGCGCCCCCTGGACGGGGCGGTGCTGGTGTGGCAAAACGGGAAATTTGTCCCCAAGGAGCCGGAGAAATGTGGAAAAGTCACCTTCCGGAAGGCCCCGGTGGAGCGGTTTTTCTACCGGCAGAACTGGTCACTGGACTTCTGGACGGGGGAAATGTGGAAACCTCTCAGGCTGGCCGACCGGGCCTGGCACAAAAACAAGCTGAATGTCACCCTGCCTGCCGGGCGCTACCGGGTGCTCACCGCCCTGCGGCTGCCGGCGGGGGACCAGTTCGCCAACCGGCTGGAGTTCACCCTGGAGGCGGAGCAGGAACAGGAAATCCCGCTGGTGCTGCGGGACTGCTCGGTGGACGACCTCATCTCCCCCCGGGACCTGCCTCTGGCGGAGTTGGGCGGAGCCCATGAAAAAGCCGCCCTCCTCCTCTGGCTGGAGGAGGGGGCGGAACCCACGGAACATATTTTAAATGAACTCTCCGCCGCCCTGCCCGCGTTTCAGGCGCTGGACGGGGACGTGATCTTCTCCCTGCGGCGGCCCGGCGCGGAACAGCAGGCCACCCTGGCGGGGCTGCTGGACAAATGGCCCCAGGTACAGCTGGTTTACCCCGAGTGGGGCTATCAGGTGGAAACGGTGGCCCGCCATCTGGGTCTGGACCCGGACAAGCCGCCTCTGGCGGTGGTACGGGACCAGGAGGGCCGGGCAGCTTACGCCTGCTGCGGCTATCAGGTGGGCGCGGCGGACCTGCTGCGGCGGGTGCTGGAGCAGCTGGTATAAGTCACGCCTCAAATGCGTTCAGATATGCCTCCACCGAACGGGTCATCTCCCGGGAGAAGTCGGAGTTGTACTTTCGGTCGCAAAAGGCTTTCAGCCAGTCGGTATAGGGCCGCTGTCCGGCGTTGTCGGCCAGCATCCGCTCCAGCTCCCCGGCGTTCATCCGGCGATAGCCGTTTTCATGAACGATATAGGGCAGGGCCCTGCGGCTGGGCTTCTCTCTGGCCTGCTGCTGGGCGGTAGGGTAGCCGAACACCACCATGGCGGCGGGGAACACATAGTCCGGCAGGTTGAGCAGCTGCCGGTGGGTCTCGCACTGCTCCATCACGTCCCCGATGTAGCAGGAGCCGATGCCCAGGCTCCAGGCAGCGGTGACGGCGTTCTGTGCGGCAATGTTGGCGTCGGAGCAGGCCAGCAGCAGGTCCCCCACCCCCGGCTTCCGGGGCTGGCAGCCGCCGGCGTCAAAGGCGTCGTACCACTTCTGGCAGTCGGCGCAAAAAATCAGCACCAGAGGCGCCTGGGCGATAAAGGGCTGGTGGTCGCAGGTCTCCGCCAGGGTATCCTTCAGCTTCTGGTCGGTAATGTCCAGAATGGTGTACAGCTGCTGGTTGCCCGCCGTGGGGGCGGCGCAGGCGGCCTCCAGGATGGCCCGCTTGTCGTCGGGGGCAATGGGCTTTTCCAGATAGGCCCGCACCGATTTGCGGTCCCGAAGCTGATGCAAAACGTCATTCATTGACAAAACCTCCTGAATGGATGTGAAAATATGCAAGAAAAACGCTATTCCGTAAATGAGCAGGACACCCTGCTCCCCTTCCTGCTGGCCCATGTGACCGGCAAAAGCCGCAACAGCGTCAAGTCCCTGCTTACCCGGGGGCAGGTCCAGGTGGACGGCAAGACCGTCACCCGCCACGACCATCCCCTCTTGCCGGGCCAGACGGTGGTGGTGCTTCCTCAGGGCGCGGGGGACAAAAAGGCCCCCTTTCCCATCCTCTACGAGGACGGCAGGCTGCTGGTCATCGAAAAGCCCGCCGGTCTGCTGAGCATGGCCACCGACAAGGAGAAGGTGCGCACCGCCTACCACATGGCCACCGACTACGTCCGCAAGGCCGATCCCCGGAACCGGATCTTCATTGTCCACCGGCTGGACCGGGCCACCTCCGGCGTGCTCCTCTTCGCCAAGGACGAGGAGACCAAGCGGGCCTTCCAGGACAACTGGGACAAGCTGGTGGGTCGCCGGGGCTATCTGGCGGTGGTGGAGGGCAGGCCTCCCAAGGACTCGGATACCGTCCGTACCCTGCTGCGGGAGAACGCCGCCCACAAGGTATACTCGGTGCGCTCCGGCGGTAAGGAAGCGATAACCCATTATACCATGGTCAGCGCCGGAAAGGAATACGCCCTTCTGGAGATCGATCTGGACACCGGCCGGAAAAACCAGATCCGGGCCCACCTCAGTGAGCTGGGCTGTCCGGTAGCCGGAGACCGGGACTACGGAGCCGCCACCGATCCTCTGGGTCGGCTGTGCCTCCACGCCCATGAGCTGGTACTCACCGACCCCTTCACCGGGGAGGAGCGCATCTTCCGTGCGGAGGCCCCCGCCGGGTTCCGGAAGCTGACCCGGTAAGGCTTACAGGCCCAGTTTGGCCCGGGCCTGGTCCCGGAAGGCCACCAGCTCCGGATAGTCGTAGAAAAAGTTCTGCTTCTGCTCCCACACCGACGTGCCGGTGGGCCTGTCGTAGAGCACAAAGTAGGAGAAACACTCGGCAATGTCCTCGGAGGGGCTGGTGGCGGCGTAGCTGGTGATGAAGTCGTCCTCATGCCGCAGATAGAAGTTGAGGCTCTCCGGGTCGGCCAGCCGGTCATCCAGATAGTCCTTCCAGAAGCGCTGGTAGAAGGCATTGAGGTAGGAGTCCGGGTTGCTTACCAGGTCGTTCTCCCCGTAGCAGTCGTAGCGCTTGGGCGCGCCGTAGGTCACCTGCTTGTCGTTCAGGGTCAGATAATGGGCGTACTCATGGTATACCGTCTCGGTAAACTCTACAGGATCGCCTGCGTCCTCCGGGTCCACCGCCAGCTCCCACTGGACTCCGGTGTCGTCCGCCGGGACCACATAGGCCAGGATCTCAGCCTCCCCGTCGGTGAAGATGGTGAAGCGGGCGAAGGGCTTCAGGCTCCCTTCGGGCAGCAGTTCATTGACCTTGTCCCACAGGGCCCGGTACTCCGCCTTGTCCGATTTGTCCGGGATGAGGGTGCCGTCGGCCCCGATCTCATATTGGGCCAGGACGGGGAGCTCCTCTTCCTCCAAAGGCTCCTCCGGTTCCTCCAGATAGCGCTGGGTGAAGTCCTCATACAGCTGGTTAAGCTGCTCCACCAGCTCCTCCTCCTGGGGAAACAGTTCCCACCGGCCTACCTGGGCCCGGGCCTGCTGTAGAGGCACCAGTTCCTCCAGCAGGTTTTGGACCTGATCTTTCTCCATCTGGTTCAGCCGGTCCGCCAGCTGACCCAGCTGAATGGTGGCCAGCCGGGCCGCCTCGGCCTGTACGTCGGTACCAGTGACATCCGCCGCCGGTCTGGCACAGGCGGACAGGAACAGCAGAGGCAGTAAAAGCAAAATGGGATTGGCTCGTTTCATAACAAACACCTCGTTTTCGCCGGTCCTCTGGACCGGCGTAATGGGGCGATTGTACCACAGCATCCCGGGCGACGGAAGAAAGCTAAACAAATCTACAGGAAAACGTCAGATGTTCCATAGAAACGGCAGAAGGCCAGGGCCCTTGGGTCCCGGTCTTCTGCCTCAGGCTGCTGAAAAACCTCTGGCCAGAGGTTTCGGAGGGAAGGATAGTGTGAAAGGGAACCGTCAGGGTTCCCTTTCGCGTGCAGTCAAACAACTTTTGAGGACTTTTTAAAGGCCTCAAAAGTTTAACATCCTGTCAAAAAAGTGACCGCAGCCACTTTTTTGACAGGATGCGGCAGAAGGACGGGACCACATGGTCTCGTCCTTCTGTCTGGGAAGGTATAGGAAGGCAAAGAAGATAGCAAAGTTACAGCTTGACCACCCAGCCATAGGGATCGGGCTGGGTCCCCCACTGGATACCGGTGAGGGTGTCATACAGCTTCTGGGCCAGAGGGCCGATCTTGCCGCCGTTGACCACAACGTGCTTGTCCTCCCAGCCCATCTCGCCGATGGGAGAGATGACAGCGGCGGTACCGGTGCCCCAGGCCTCCTTCAGGGTGCCGTTGGCGCCCGCCTCGAAGAGCTCCTCCGCGGTGATGAGCCGCTCCTCCACCGTCAGGCCCCAGCTCTTGAGCAGTTCAATGCAGGACTTGCGGGTAATGCCGGGCAGCACGGAGCCGGTGAGCATGGGGGTGACCACCGTGTCCCCGATCTGGAACATGACGTTCATGGAGCCCACTTCTTCAATGTACTTGCGGTGGACGCCGTCCAGCCACAGCACTTGGGCGTAGCCGTTCTGCTCAGCCCGCTCGCCGGCCCGGATGGATGCGGCATAGTTGCCGCCGCACTTGGTGTAGCCGGTGCCGCCCTTGACGGCCCGGACATCCTCGCTCTCCACATAGATCTTCACCGGGTTGATGCCCTCGGCGTAGTAGGCGCCCACGGGGCAGGTGATGATGGCGAAGATATAGTCATGGGCGGCATGGACGCCCAGGGTGGGGGTGGTGGCGATGATAAAGGGGCGGATATACAGGGAGGTGCCGGGCTGATCGGGCACCCAGTCGGCCTCCAGCCGCACCAGCTGCTCAATGGCGGCCAGGGCGTCCTCCTCATCCAGGGGCGGGATGCACATACGCTCACAGGAGGAGTTGATGCGCTTGATGTTCTCGGTGGGACGGAAGAGCTGAATGGTACCATCGGGAGAACGGTAGGCCTTCAGGCCCTCAAAGACCTCCTGGGCATAATGGAACACCATGGCGGAGGGGTCCAGTGCGATGGGGCCGTAGGGAACGATGCGCCCGTCGTGCCAGCCCTGGCCGGCGGTATAGTCCATCAAAAACATATGGTCGGTAAAGGTTCTGCCAAACACCAGCGTGGAGGGATCGGGCTTGGGCTTGCCCACTGCGGCACGCTGAACAGGATATTCCTTCATCAGGATGGCCTCCTTGCAGTTTCATTGCTTGTATTCAGTATGACAGGGCAAAGGAAAAAAGAATGTAAACCGTGATACAATACCAAAAATATACCGGCAGGTTTCCCCGTCACCTTCCCCTGTATGGTAGCACAAACCGGCCGGAAAGACAACCGGGGCAAGAGTTCCTGCCGCAGCACTTGTAATTTGGCCGGGGATACGATATAATACTTGGGCTAATATGCCGAAAGAGGGTATTTAACCGATGAAATTAGGTATCGGCGTTCAAAGGCCGGATTCTATATCTCCATACCTCTCTATAAACGCCGCCAAAGCCTGATATAGCGCGGTTTTACGCAAAACCAACCAAATTATAACTTCATATTTCTCTATGTAGTCCCACGCGGAAATGGCGTAAAAATGGCGTAGAGAAATCGGCAGATTTGCAGATGAAGAAGAGCACTACTACTTTGAGAAAGAACAAAGATGAGCACGGCCTATACAAACGGGCCGTGCTCATCTTTTTTATACGGTCAAATGGTTTCGTGCTTACTTGTCATCGCTATTAGCGGGATTTTGACGAAAATTCTCTTGAACACCTTCGTTTAGATCAAAGCACATGGTTTTTGCATCAGCAACCCAGAAGCCGCGAACGCGGTACCGCTTGCCCGGAACCCAATCCTCGCCCGTGGCGGCGCGGAGCGGTTCCAGCAAATTTTTGCTGGAAATCGTCACAACGCCCTTCTGTTCACCCCGCGGCTTGGAGAACTTAAAGCCCTTCGGCTCACTGCTCTTGCACATACGGATTGCAAACACCTTTGCCTTGGCATCCAGTAGGCACAGCACATAAGCGGGATAACCCATATCCTCCAACACCTTCTTGCTGAAGGTAACGCCGCTCTGGTTGAGGTACATATCCGGGTAAGCGTTGATGCTGGAGTCGATCGTTTCAAAATTCAGAGAAGAAAAATCAAAATTCATTGGTAAAATCCTTTCATTTCGTACTATTTTGTGTGTCATCGACAATTTTCATAAATTCCTGCCGTTCAGCAGGAGACCACCGGGAATCCAGAATCAAATACCCTTTGAACAGGCCATCTTTGACGCGGTGAGCGACAAAGCGGTTGCTCAGAAAGCGTAGTTTAGCCTTATGGGGCGAAGTGTGCCGCTCAGACAACAGCTTTTGTACTTTCAGCCAGTCCTCTTTTTTGATAATTGCCGTATGGTGATTTTCCTTGAAATACATATTCAAGTCTGTATTCTTGACCGACTTGTGAGTGCGGAAATCCTTGGTATAGGTTTTCTGCATCAAGGCATCGCCACAGTATTTTTCATTTCTGAGGATGCTGCGGACTGTACCGGCTGACCAGCTGTCGTTGCCCATAGGGGATTTGATACCTTGCTCTGTCAGTGCAGCCGCAATCTCCGATGGCGTTGCTCCTTCCAAACAGCTCTCGTAGATATACTCAACGATCCTCGCCTCAGTCGGTTCAATGACCAACCGGCCAAAGTGGTCGCGGTAGAACCCCAGCGTATTCTGTACAGAGAATTTGTAAATCCCCTCAGCCATGCGCCAGCGGATACCCGCTTTGATGGCCTCGCTTTTCTGCTGGGATTCCATTTCGGCCAGCGCGGACAGAAGTACGATCAGCAGATTGTTTTTTCCATCGCCTGTGTAGGTGATGTGCTCGGTCTCAAATTCCACTGAGACAGGGGGATTCAGCGCCGATAGAATATTCAGGTTGTCCAGTATATCCACAATATTGCGGCCAAAGCGGCTGATGCTCTTGGTAAGGATCAGATCGATTTTGCCGTCCACCGCATCGGCAATCATTTTTTGAAAGCCAAGGCGCTTTTTGACGGTCGTGGCACTGATGCCCTCGTCCTGATAGATTTCCACCAGCTCCCAGTCGGGGTTGCTTTCAATCCGCTGAGTAAAATGGCGTACCTGCATATCAAAACTGCCAACCTGTTCTTCTTCCTGTGTACTGACGCGGCAATACGCCGCAACACGCAGTTTAGGGAGCTCTTGCTGCACTTCCTGCAACTTCTTGGGCGGAATCACAATAACGCCGTTGCTGCGCTGATTTTCCGCAATCTCGTCCTGCATGAGCTTTCGCCGCTGTTCCCTGCGTTCGGCACGGCTGCTAAACTGACGGGCCGATTCTATCTTCTTGGGGTCAAGCGGCTTCGCCATATCCTGCCTCCATCGAATTTACAGATTTTTTCCCGTGCTGCATGGATATACCACCTCCTTTGCGCGAATTTGTCTTTTCACCTGTATCGCCTCCCTGTGCGTTTATGATAAGGTACAATAAGGGACCTGTTGACAAAGATAAAATATGGGCCGAAAAATTATATTCTCAGCCCATATTTTATCCATATGTATTGCGGAAAAGATGGCCTTAACCATCCTCTTGAGATTTAATGCCATGGCA
>NZ_NFHC01000044.1:0-9470 GCF_002161245.1 Flavonifractor sp. An9 | reverse complement strand
AGCGCGGTAACGCGTGCAGCTGACCGATACTAATAAGCCGAGGGCTTGACCTTAACATGATGATTGCAGGCGCTTGCCTGATACTGAGACTGCATTGTTCGGTTTTGAGGGTGCTGACAAAGCTCCAGATGCGCCTTTAGCTCAGCTGGTAGAGCAACTGACTCTTAATCAGTGGGTCCCCGGTTCGAATCCGTGAAGGCGCACCAATGGCCCGTTGGTCAAGCGGCTAAGACGGCGGCCTCTCACGCCGCAAACGTGGGTTCGATTCCCGCACGGGTCACCAATTTTTTTAAAATTGGTCTTGACAGTGAGAAGAAAATAGAATATAATAACTTATCGTTGAGAAAGACGGTAAGGAGAGAAAAGTTCAGATGAAGTTTTCTTTGCTTACTTTCTTTTTCAAAAGAAAGTAAGTTGGTGTTGATTGCGGTGAGGGTCCACCCGTTCTCATCCCGAACACGGAAGTTAAGCTCACCTGCGCCGAAAATACTTGTCTGGAGACGGACCGGGAAGATAGGTAACGCCAACACAAAGAAGGGTCTGGTCTGACCAGACCGGGCCCTTTTACATTCCTCCTTAGCTCAGTCGGTAGAGCATGCGGCTGTTAACCGCAGGGTCGTTGGTTCGAGTCCAACAGGGGGAGCCAGACAATGTGGCTCGCCGCCACAAGTGTGACGGCGAGCCTCTTTTTAAGACAGTTGGATCGGTATGGGCCTTTAGCTCAGTTGGTTAGAGCAGCCGGCTCATAACCGGCCGGTCCACGGTTCGAGCCCGTGAAGGCCCACCATTTAGGGGTATAGCTCAGCTGGTAGAGCATCGGTCTCCAAAACCGAGTGCCGAGGGTTCGAATCCTTCTGCCCCTGCCAAACAAATATTCAGCCTTTGCTGTGGATATAGATATCACGATGGCGCGGTAGTTCAGTTGGTTAGAACGCCGGCCTGTCACGCCGGAGGTCGAGGGTTCAAGTCCCTTCCGCGTCGCCATTATGCTGCTATAGCTCAGTCGGTAGAGCGCATCCTTGGTAAGGATGAGGTCGCCAGTTCAAATCTGGCTAGCAGCTCCACACAAACCCGTTGTCCCACAAGGGATAGCGGGTTTTTACTATTTCTGGAAGTTCTCTTGAGGGGCAAAAAGGATTGAGCAAAGGATTGAGGTAGGGCAAAAAATGAGCCGGGGATTGCTCCCCGGCCCCATTTTTATATCAGATAATCACATACTGTTTCTTCATATCTTCCAGCATCTTCACGGCCTCCAGCCTTTCGCTGGGCGTTGCGTCTGGATCGTCCCTTACACGGCGGAGAGCTAACACCTGTGCCTTGACTTCGGCCCGCTCCCGCTCGTGGCGCTCTCTCCGGGCCTGCTCATTTTTGCGGCGGGTTTCCTGGGATTTATTCATTTCTGCTCCTTCCTCTGCTTGTTATATGCCTCCATATGGCTTTTGGGTAAACACTCGGCTCCCCCCTTTAGAAATTCGACACCATGTCTCCAGAGAGCTGCTCCCACTTCTGGCTCATAGCTGTAGTGTGGGCCGGGGTGGTGCGGTGCAAGCCGCCGCCCCCGCGCCCGCTGCAATAGTTGCTGATCTCCACAAGGTCGTCAAAGTTCCTCATGGTGCTGTTCTTTCCGTTGCCGATTTGGTCGCATAGCGTATAAAGCAGCCCACGGGTTTTCGCATCGGTGCGCTTTTTATCGTCTGCAAGTTCCTTTGCGGTCTTGCTGATAAGCCGCAACATGGTAATGTTGTCGTCGTACTTGCTCACCAGGGAAAACACACCGTCAACGGTTAGGATGCCCGATTTCAGCAGTTCTAGGGCGTTGGCGTCGATGGCGTCAGGGTCAACGGTGGAGCTGGCCCGCACATCGCTTTCAAGGTCGCGCCGGATTGCCTCTTTCTGCCGGTCAAACTCCGCCCACACTCGGCTCTCTGTTGCCTTGAAAGTGTGTTCAGCCTCCAGCAGCTCCGCCTTTGCCCGCTGCCGTCTTAGGTCGTTCTCGCCCCGGTAGGTTTCCGCTCTCCACGCCTGGGCGTCGGTGTTGGCTTTCTGCGCGGCCTGGAGCTGGTTCCATGCCTCCATGTATTCCTCGCGGGCGGTCTTAAAGGCCGTATCAAGGCGCTGGGCGTATTTGTTGTACTGGCTCATTTAACTATTCTCCTTTCGGCTGTTGCAAAGCGTCCACAAGGCGCAAGTTTCTTTACAGGTGGTAAAAAAGTGCTTATCTGCAAACGGGCACCGCTGCCCTGTCACGGGCGGCGCGCCGGTTACAATTCCGCATCCGCTTTCCGTGTATCGGGCGCATTGTGTGGTACACTTGGAGCGGAATGGGCAGTCTCCCCAGGTTTTGGGGCGCTTTTCCTCTACGATTTTCGGGGGCGGCGGAACATGCCCCACTTCAAACTCTCCATAGGTTGTTGTGATAGTCGGGGCATACTCGATGGAATTTCCCACACGGCGAAACTTGCGCCCCAGCTCGTCCCGCTCCCAGGAGCCGGGTTCAATATTGCTCATTTTTGTATCATCCTTTCTATCAATCAATCAATTACGCAGAAATAGTCTGGAATTTCATACCGCAAAATCCGGTCAAGGTCATCCATGCTGTTTCCACACAGCACCCGAACAAAGGTCCCTTTTGCTGCTATCAGGTCATCCACGGTGCCGGTCTGTTCTCCCCCGTTTGACGTGCGAAACAGAATAGTGAGCCGCTTCCCGCGTTTGCGGTCAATATAGTCTGCAATACGGCGCAGTCTGGTCTTGATCTCGTTCATAGTTCATCGCTCTCCAATTCTGGAAACTCCAGCTTTCCAACCTCCACGGCCTCGTCGATCAGTTGATACAGGGACAGGCTCAAAGCGTCTATTCCCTCCACGGGATGGGGATAGAGTACGATCCGCCGTCCGTCCGGGGTGTATGCGCCGTGTTGCATCAGATATTGCTCCGGGGTCAGGGGCGTGTGAAACTCGCTGCCGCCCACCACAATGAACGTTGTCAGCGTGGGCCGCTGACTGTCCACATAGTCAGACAGCAGCCGCAACCGCTCTTTAATGCTTGGCAATTCCTCACCCCCTCAAACGTCAACCACTATCACAGTTTTGCATGGTTTCAAAAAATCGTGGGCCTGTTCCTCACTATGAAAATCCCGCTGGAGTGCGCCACGGTAGACTGTCCAGCCGGTTTCAGTTTGGTGCATGATACCCACGCCGGGGCCGGGAATTGCTCTTTTCAGCCGGTCAAGGCGGGATTCGATGTTTTTAACCATTCGATTCATCCTTCCATCGTTCAAGTTCGGTCAGACGGTCCAGTACGTCGGTCAGCTCTGTGAATTTCAAATTGAAGTCAAGCAGGGTTCGTGCCGCTGATATTTGGGCGGGGCTGGCCTCTGTGTCATCGGTTACAATTTGGCCCAGACGGTCAATCGCGGCGGTCAGGTTCTGCCGCAGTTGCATGGTTGCGCTGTTCAAGAGTTCGGCGGCTGCCTGCTTGTAAGCGGCGGAAAACTCCGGGTCTTTTATGTACTCCCGCAAGGTGCTTTCTCCAATCCCTGCGGCCTTTGCCGCCTCCGCCCTTGTACGGCTCACAAGGAGGGCTTGCAGGGCTTTTTCTTTACGTGGTGTTATGAGTATCACCCCCTTTCTCTGGTGGTTTCTGCGGCTTTCTGGCGGTCATAGAGGGCAATCCAATCATGGAGGCACATGGTCACAAGCCACGGCTCACGGCTGCGCCGGTGGAACAGGGTGGGCGCTCCATCGTGGAATTTCTCTGCGTCCCTCATGGCCTGTTTCATGGCCTCCGGCACGTTCAGACGCTCCACGCGCTTGACTTCGATATGTACCCCTGGGAGGCCGGACAAGTCCGGCACCTCACCAAAGGACAGGGAACCGCCCCGCTCGACGGGATAGCCATACTCACGGAGCAGGGCGGCAAGCTCCCGCTCGCCGTCTGCGCCCTTGCGCTGGGAGGATTTACCCGGCAATATCTCGCCTCCTTTCCACGGGCGGGTTACGGCTGGTTACGGTTAAAAACATACTTTTCAAAAATTAAAAATGACCCTTTTCTTATAGGGAGGCTTGTATTCAGCCGTAACCTGCCGTAACCCAAAACTTCAAACCGTTGCGGCATAAGGGTTTCCAAACTTTGCCTCCAAGTCAAGTCGTAACCCCAGCCACGCTTTTCTGTTCTTCGGGCGTATTTTTTGGAACCCCGCCGCCTCCATTGTGGTATCAAAGTCGTTAAGCCGCCGCACATAATCGCCGGTGCTTTCCGCCCACTCTCTGTATTCTCGGTAAAGGTCTGCGGCCCCCACACGGGCGTTTGGCTCTCTGATACATCGTTCATTGATGAAGTTTGTCAACCAGTCCTCCCGCTCCCTATATGCCTCGGTTGCCGCCTCCACCACTTCGGGGATCTGGAGCCGCAAACCGTTGCGGACAAAATTCACCGCGCCCTCAATGGCCCATGACAGGATAGCGCCGCCCGCCTCCTTCACCAGCACTTCGGCATAGTTCTGTATGCCCGTCCCTGCCGGTATGGTGGCGTTGAACGGTACAACGATCAGCCGCCGCCATGTCCCATTATCGGTGGAGCCGACACGGGGGAGGTGGTTAGTGAATAAGACAAGTGTATGGGTTTGTTTCACCGTCTCCGGCTGCTTGAATTTTTCTTCAATCACAAGGCGGTCTGTACTGGCAAGCTGCTTTAGTGTCGCAACGCTCAACCGTTGGTGTTCCTCCAATTCCCCAGTGACTACCAGCCGCCGCCCTCGGAGGGTTGCAAGGGCGGCGCCCTTGTTGGCCCGGTCAGTGGTTATCACCTTAATGTCGATACTGCCGGTATAGTCTCCCAGGACAGCGCCCAGGGCATTGAAATAGGTGCTTTTGCCGTTGCGCCCGCCGCCGTAGGCAATAATAATGCCCTCCTGATAAACCGCCCCAATTAGTGACATACCGGCCACAAGCTGGAGAAAACCCCTCACGCTACCGTCACCGCAAGTAATGGTGTCAAGAAATGCACTCCACATCTCGCTCCCTTTAGTGTCAGGCCCGGTCTGCGTGATCTGGCTGCAATATGCGCCCCGCTCGTGTGGGCGGAGCCGCCCGGTGGTCAATTCCACAATGCCGGCGGGGGTGTTTAGGTCAAACGGATTTGCGTCCAGCTTGTCCGCCTTGATGACAAGGGCCGGTTTAGACAGTTCCAGCATATTCTTAATGCGGACGGCGTTCCGGCTGTTCTTGGCGTGGGTGAGATACGCTTTTGCCCTTGCTGCGTCGGCTTTCGCCTTTTCCAGCGCGTCGGCATCCTCCGCCGCCCCTGTTTCCGCATGTTTTGCCGTGGCCTCGGCCACTTGGAGCAACGCCGCCCGGTTTTCCTCTTTTGCCTCCTGCAACATCTTTTCAGACAGCTCCAGCGCCCAGGCGGTGGCTTTGTGGTCGTCCCGCTCCCAGCGTTGACCATTCCACCACAACCAGCCCAGGGCATCGGTATATAGTAGGTCATCCCGATACACACGGGAGAACACGACGGCGTTTCCGGCGTCGGAGTAATCCGGGGGCTTTATGCTGTCTGTGGCGGCGGCAACCGGCCCCCGCTCATAGCGTCCAGTGCTCTGGCAAATGGTCTCGATCTCCCGTTTGCTCAACGGAGGGTCACAGCGGGTCTTGTTAGCCTCCATCATAGCGGCGGTAATCTCCGCCACAGTCAGCCCCTTTGCCCGGAGTGAGGCGGCAAGACGGAACATCTCTTCATTCCGCCGCCCCTCTGTGATTTTTCCGGGGGCCTCCTTGCTCTTTGCCTGTTTGGGCTTGTCCCTCTTGCCCTGGAGCATAAGCTTGTGGAGCCAGTCGGGAAGAGTGGCAAGAGGTACGCTTGTTGGTGTGCTGCTGGCCTCCCACTCGTAGGCCCGCCCGGTTCCAGGATGGATAGACGGCGGGGCAATCACATAGCCGCCCGCCCCCCGATAGTCCAGGCCGGGGGCAAATCCAGCCCCAACGGTCAAAGCCGGATCATTACAAGCAAAATAGTAATGAACACCGCCGCTGCCGGTTAAGCAAGTCCATGTGTCAGGTAGTTTCCCATGCTGCCGCTCCAGGTCTGCAAGTGTTTCGTCCCCATACTTTCCCGCATCATGGTTTGTGTCCACGTCCAGTACCATCAGACCGCCGCCGGTAGCAATGGCGATATTGTACGCACTGTTACCGCCCCACCACTCCGCAATTTGGGCTGTATCTGTGGTAGCGTCCTTGCATCCGTGAGGGGTGGCCGGTATCTTGCCATTGCAGGGGAATACCCGCAAGCCCATATTCTTCGCATAGTAATCAGCATAACGATGTAATAGGCTTTTCGCCTCTGGCACAATATCACCCCTCAGCTTGTTCAATGGCCCTTGCCGTTTTCATAATTTCTCTGGCCCGGTGGCGCATGGAGCGGACACAAGCGGCCTTTTCGTCTGCCGTGCTGGGTAAGAAATATCCCGTTGCGTTATCGGCGCAAATTGGTGTCCCGGCCCGACGTTCCCGCTCAATCATCAGGCGGACGGTTCTTCCGTCAACCTCCAGCAGCTTTTTCAGGTGCCGTAGCGGGACGGCGTTCTCTCGGCCTCTACTCAAGAAATCTGAAACTCTGCGTTGACGGCCCGCCACCGTCGTGGTAAGATAATCATAGGAAATAGCCGCCCTGCCAAAAGCCGCCGTTTCCGTCGCCTCCGCCCGTGTTGCCTCACGGGTGGGGGCTTTTTCTTTTGTGTTCATGCTTTCACCTCGCTTTTCATGTTCGCTGCCGCCTCCGCCTCCAGTTGCTGGAGAAAAAGGGCCATGTTGATTTTGTACTCCTGCCCTACTCGCAGACATGGGGCCGCTCCGCTTTTACAAAGTCCTCTAATGTACCCCTGGGCAAGTCCCGTGATCCGGCTTGCTCCACTGATACCCTGATAGGGCGCGTCCGGGTCAAATTTCCGCTTTGCCATCTGCTTTACCTCCGCCCCCTTCCCTTTCAGCTGCCAATCGTGCGGCCCGTCGCTGCCAGTATTTGCGATTGTTCTCCCGCACCTTGTCCGGGTTTTTGCGCCTCCACTCCCGGAAATACTCGGCCCGCGCTGCTCGCGCCTGTTCATCGATCCTCTTTTCTGAATCCAAAATCTGCACTTCCTTTCTGTTGTTTTTATCTTGACAAATTGCGCTTTACTTGGTACAATCGCAGTATAGCATAAGGCAAAGGAAAATGCAAGTATTTCGAAATATTATAAAATAAATTCAACAGAAACGGATTTTTCTTCTTGGGAGGTCAGATAATGGCAAGAAAAAAAGAATCAGCATACGAAACAGAGAAATACCCCTTCCCATCCCGGTTGCGTAAGCTCATGGAGGTAACAAAGACCACGCAGCGGGAACTTGCCCTTGCTATCGGTGTACGCCCTCAAACGGTCAGCTTATATGTGCAGGGGCAAAGCTTCCCAGACGTTAATGGCCTCGCAAAGATTGCCAACTTTTTTTATGTGTCCGCTGACTATCTAATCGGAAATTCTGAAATGCCAAACGCGGATATGGTCATGCAGGACATTCATAAAATAACTGGACTGTCCGCAGGTGCCATTTGCAAATTGCAAAATATCTTTGATAAAAACAGGGAAACAGCCTTTTCTGATATTATTTCTCTGTTGATTGAAGATTCTAATGCTGAATACTACCTTGCGATCATTGCAGAACTAATCTCATACTCTTTTGACAACTCTGGAGGAAAAATAATCCAAGTGGACGTTGACGGTACAGATATGACAATATCAAAAGAGAAAATGCTTAAAACGATTTTCCAAGTTAATTTAATTGATGGTCTGCCCCAGATTTGTGAGGCGTATAAACGGGAGTTTGCAATCTCGCCAGCACAACGGAAAAAAGAAACGGAAGGGGAAGAATAAGCAATGGCCAGCACTAAATTGATGGAAACAAAAGACGGGAAACGCTTTTTCAAAATCAGCGTGTCCCGTGGATATGGCAAGACGCCCTATACTATGCGCTGGTACTGGCCAGACGGCTGGAGCAAACGGAGTGTCGAGCGGGAATTAAAGAAGGTTTCCGCCGAATTTGAGCGGGCCTGTTCCGCCGGTGAAGTGCTGAACCGCTCCCAGGAAAAAGAAAAAGCCGCCCAGGAGGCCGCAGAGGCGGCAAAGCTGAAAACAGTCCGGCAATATGCGGACGGCGTGTTTATGCCCACCAAAGAGGCCACATTTTCCGAAAATGCCCGGTCAAGCTATCGGATGTTCCTGGATAAGCATATCCTCCCAGTGCTGGGGGATGTGCTGCTGGTGGAAGTCTCCCCGGCCATGATCTCAAAGCTACTGATAGATTTCCAGCGGGCCGGATATGCCCATGCTACAACAGTGAAACTGTACAACATTCTAAACGGCATTTTTGAAATGGCCTTTTTGGATGACAGCATCCCCATGAACCCCATGCTGAAGGTGAAACGGCCAGCGCCCAGGAAGGACGAACAGCCCAAAGAGGAAAGCGACAAGGCATATACCGTGCAGGAGTTATCCTATATCCTCTCCTGTGCCGCCCAGGAGCCGCTGCAATGGCAAACATATATTTCCCTGGCCGCTGATACCGGCCTCCGCCGTGGGGAGTGCTGCGGCCTCCAATGGGGCGATATTGACTTTAAGGCTGGGGCGGTGACAGTGCGGCGCAATCTGCAATACACGGCTGCGGCTGGGGTTTATGCCACAAGCCCAAAGAATGGCAAGGTGCGGGTGGTGGATGTGGGGCCGGACACGCTGGCCCTGCTGAAACAGCTCCGGGAGAAACAGGCGCAATCCTGCATTTCAAAGTGGTGCTTTACCCAGGAGGGAACAGCGGAGCCGATGCACCCCCAAAGCCCCACCAGGTATTTTCAGAAGTTCGGACAACGGTACGGTGTCAAGGATTTCCACCCCCACAAGCTCCGGCACAGCTCCGCCTCCATAGCGATCACCAACGGCGCGGATGTGGTCAGCGTATCGGAGCGGCTGGGCCATAGCGACACGGCGGTAACGCTGCGGATGTACGCCCACGCCAATGAGGAAAGCATCCGGCGGGCCGGGCAGACTGTCCGGGACGCATTACGGAACGCACAAAACGGATAAAAAAGAGCGGTGCGGATTTCCGCATCGCTTTTTCATGCCCTCTGAAAAGGATTGAGCAAAGGATTGAGCTACACGCTAAAAGGATTGAGGTAAGGCTATAACAATCTACGACAAAGCACAACAGGGGAAAACCGTAAATCCATTGTGCCACAATGGGTACAAGGTTTAAGATACGACAAAATACAGTAAGCTAAAACAGGGCCAACTATAATTGGTAAGGATGAGGTCCCCAGTTCAAATCTGGGTAGCAGCTCCACAAGAAGGTCGCTTTTCTTTTGAAAAGCGGCCTTTTCTTCTAAAATTCGCAACAATTTTTGAAATATTAAATTTTTCCATTTGCTATTGACCACAGAACCAGCCACAG
>NZ_NFHC01000043.1:0-9969 GCF_002161245.1 Flavonifractor sp. An9 | reverse complement strand
GCGCCGTAGCCGCCGCCACGGACGATCACCGGGATGACGGTGTAGGTCCGCCCGTTTTCCTCCAGCGTCTTGCGGGCAAAGGAGAAAGCCACCTTGTTGTCGGCCCAGACGGGCCAGGCCATGGAGGACGGGGAGTATCCCATCCGGTTCCGCTCCGACGCGGTGTATGGGTCTTTGACCTATGACTTCTACTATAGCGAGGACTTTTTCACTCACCCGGCCACCGAGTACGACCATGAGCTGGCCAAGACCACCCTGGGGCTGGTGATGGCGGGCTTCTCCACCACCTCCAGCGACAGATACTACAACACCGACGGGGATGTGGGCCGGGAGGACCATATTCGCCAGGCCTATGAGACTCTGGGCTTTGACGGGGCGGCCTTTTACAACTACGACGTGGCCCTGGACTGCACCGACAACAAGGTGGCTTTCTCCTTTGCCCGCAAGACGCTGGAGGAAAACGGGCGGACCTACACCGTCATCCCGGTGATCGTCCGTGGCGGCGGCTACGGCGCCGAGTGGGCCAGCAACTTCTACGTCAACGATGACTCGGCCCATGCCGGTTTCCGCCGTGCGGCCGAGGGGGTATACGATGCCCTGGAGGAGTACGTGGAGGAAGCAGAGGCCGGCGGCGCCCAGCTGGGTACCATCAAGCTGTGGATCGGCGGCTTCAGCCGGGGCGCGGCGGTGGCCAACCTGCTGGCGGCCAAGGTGTGCAATGACTTCTCCCGGGTGGATGAGAGCAATGTGTACGCCTACACCTTCGCCACCCCCCACGCGGTGACCGGCATGGAGGAGGGCGGCGTCAGCTGGGACTATAACAACAACTATACCGCCGCGCTCATCCCAAAGCAGGAGTATGAGGAGAGCTGCATCCACAATATCATTTACAGCGGCGACGTGGTGCCCCGGGTGCCCCTGAACGACTGGGGCTACCAACGAAACGGCAATGATCTGTTCCTGCCTGTAACCCGGGTCTCGTCGGAGGTTGGGGGTCTGGGCGCCGCCTATAAGGAGATCACCAGGCAGAATATCAACTTTAAGAAGCTGGCCGGTTCGGGCAAGATTCTGGAACTGGAGAATGCCCTGGCCTCCATCGCCAAGGACGCCGCTTACTACGAAAAGCACTATCAGGAAGCCATCATGGATATCTTCCAGTATCTCTACATGGTGCCCAACCGCTCGGTGGTCAGCGAGTCGAAGGATAACCTGGACGAGATTGCCCGGCAGATTGCTTCCCTGGACCACATCTCCGCCAGCCCTGAGGAAGTGGCCTCCAAATGGGATGCCGCCCAGGCCATCTCCGATGTGGTGTACCTGGCCAAGGAAATCCAGGTACCGGTGCCTCTGATTTTGATCGGCATGATCCATGGGCTGGGTCCCGATGTGCTGGGGATACTGTTCCAGTACGCTGTCGGGGTATTCCCGGACAACCTGTTGTCAGATGATTTTTCCGAAGTGGCCATGGGTCATCATCCGGAGGTCTATCTGGCATTGATGGAGTACTATGACTACCAGGACGAAAACGACTACTCCATGCGGCCTGTTACCAATACCGAGACCAGCAACTGGCTGGATTCGCTGATGCCCGACGTGGCCAGAGGCATCTACTACAACAGCGCCGTCACCTGGGCGGTGAGCAACGGCGTCACCACCGGCACCACAGCCACCACCTTCTCTCCCGACCGGGCCTGTACCCGGGCCGAGGTGGTCACCTTCCTGTGGCGGGCCTACGGCTCGCCCATGGTGGAGGATGACGGCGTGCCCTTCCGGGATGTAAGCTCTGACGCCTTCTACTATGATGCGGTGCGCTGGGCGGTGGAGAGCGGCATTACCAGCGGCTCTTCGGCCACCACCTTCTCCCCCAATGCCGTGTGCACCCGGGCCCAGGTGGTTACCTTCCTGTGGCGGGCCCACGCCGACCAGCCCAAACTCTCCGGCAGTACCGTGTTCCGGGATGTGAAGAGCAGCGACTACTACTGGTATCCGGTGCGGTGGGCTGCGTCCAACGACGTCACCACCGGTACCTCCTCCACCACCTTCTCCCCCGACCTGCCCTGCACCCGGGCCCAGGTGGTCACCTTCCTCTACCGGGACCAGCGGCTGTAATAAAGCTTAAATGGCAAACAGAGGCCGGCTGCAAAGCAGCCGGCCTCTGTTGTGTATTTGCAAGGGTGTTACCGGGGGTTCTTGATGGCGGCCTGAGCAGCGGCCAGACGGGCGATGGGCACACGGAAGGGGGAGCAGGACACATAGTCCAGGCCCACCTTGTGGCAGAACTCCACAGAGGTGGGGTCGCCGCCGTGCTCGCCGCAGATGCCCATATGGATGTCGGGACGGGTCTGATGGCCCAGCTGGACGGCCATGGCCACCAGCTTGCCCACGCCGTTCTGATCCAGGTGGGCGAAGGGATCGGACTCGTAGATCTTCTTGTCGTAGTAGTAGCTCAGGAACTTGCCGGCGTCGTCGCGGGAGAAGCCGAAGGTCATCTGAGTCAGGTCGTTGGTACCGAAGGAGAAGAACTGGGCCTCCTTGGCGATCTCGTCGGCGGTGAGGGCGGCACGGGGGATCTCGATCATGGTGCCAACCTCATACTTCATGTCGATACCGGCGGCGGCAATGATGGCGTCGGCGGTCTTGACCACCACGTCCTTGACGTACTTGAGCTCCTTGACCTCGCCCACCAGGGGGATCATGATCTCGGGCACCATGGTCCAGTCGGGGTGCTTTTTCTGGACGTTGATGGCGGCGTTGATGACGGCGGTGGTCTGCATGGCGGCGATCTCGGGATAGGAGACGGCCAAACGGCAGCCGCGGTGACCCATCATGGGGTTGAACTCATGCAGGGAGTCGATGACGTTGTGGAGCTTCTCCAGAGGGATGTTCATCTCCTTGGAAATCTCCACGATGTCCTCCTCCTTGGTGGGGAGGAACTCATGCAGCGGGGGATCCAGGAAGCGGATGACCACGGGATGACCCTGCATGGCCTCATAGATGCCCTCGAAGTCGCCCTGCTGATAGGGCATGATCTTGGCCAGAGCCTTCTCACGGTCGGCCACGTTGTCGGAGACGATCATCTCACGGATGGCCTTGATGCGCTCGCCCTCGAAGAACATATGCTCGGTGCGGCACAGGCCGATGCCCTGCGCGCCGAAGGCGTAGCCCTGAGCGGCGTCACGGGGATTGTCGGCGTTGGTGTACACCTTCAGCTGACGGTACTTGTCGGCCCAGCCCATCAGGCGGCCAAAGTAGCCGGAGCCGGGATCGGCGGGCACAGTGGCGATGGCCTCGCCGTAGATGTTGCCGGTGGAGCCGTCCAGGGAGATCCAGTCGCCCTCATGGTAGTCCTTGCCGGCCAGGGTAAACTTCTTGTTCTCGTAGTCCACCACGATGTCGCCGCAGCCGGACACGCAGCAGGTGCCCATACCGCGGGCCACCACGGCGGCGTGGGAGGTCATGCCGCCGCGGACGGTGAGGATACCCTGGGAGACCTGCATACCCTCGATGTCCTCGGGGGAGGTCTCAAGACGGACCAGGATGACCTTCTCGCCACGGGCGTGCCACTCCTTGGAGTCCTCGGCGGTAAAGACCACGCGGCCGCAGGCGGCGCCGGGAGAGGCGGCCAGGCCCTTGCCCACTGCCTGGGCCTTCTTCAGGGCCTCGGGATCAAAGGTGGGGTGCAGCAGGGCGTCCAGCTGCTTGGGATCGACGCGGCACACGGCCTCCTTCTCGTTGATCATGCCCTCGTCCACCAGATCCACAGCCACCTTCAGGGCGGCGGCGGCGGTGCGCTTGCCGTTGCGGGTCTGGAGCATATAGAGCTTGCCGTTCTCAATGGTAAACTCCATATCCTGCATATCCTTGTAGTGTTGCTCCAGGCGGTTGGCGATGTCGGCGAACTGCTCGTAGACCGCGGGCATCTCCTCGTGGAGCTTGGAGATGGGAGAGGGGGTACGTACGCCGGCCACCACGTCCTCGCCCTGGGCGTTGATGAGGTACTCGCCGAAGAGGGCCTTCTCACCAGTGGCGGGGTTGCGGGTGAAGGCCACGCCGGTGCCGGAGTTGTCGCCGGAGTTGCCGAACACCATGGACTGCACGTTGACGGCGGTGCCCCAGTCGTAGGGGATCTCGTTCATGCGGCGGTACACGTTGGCACGGGGGTTGTCCCAGGAGCGGAACACGGCCTTGACGGCTTCCATCAGCTGGACCTTGGGGTCCTGGGGGAAGTCCTCGCCCTTTTCCTTCTTATAGAACTCCTTGAAGAGGACCACCAGGTGCTTCATGTCGTCGGTGTCCAGCTCCACGTCCTGCTTGACGCCCTTCTTGGCCTTGACCTCGTCGATGATCTCCTCAAAGCGCTTCTTGGACAGCTCCATGACCACGTCGGAGAACATCTGAATGAACCGGCGGTAGGAGTCGTAGGCGAAACGGGGGTTGTTGGTGAACTTGGCCAGGCCTTCCACCACCACGTCGTTGAGGCCCAGGTTGAGGATGGTGTCCATCATACCGGGCATGGAGGCCCGGGCGCCGGAGCGGACGGAAACCAGCAGGGGGTTCTCGGGGTCGGCAAACTTCTTGCCGCAGATCTCCTCCATCTTGCCCAGGTACTCGTAGATCTGGGCCTGAATGTCCTCGTTGATCTGACGACCGTCATTATAGTACTGGGTGCAGGCCTCGGTGGTCACGGTAAAGCCCTGAGGTACCGGCATACCCAGATTGGTCATTTCGGCCAGATTGGCGCCCTTGCCTCCCAGCAGCTCACGCATAGAGCCGTTGCCTTCGGAGAACAAGTAGACGTACTTGTGAGAATTGCCCATTTTCACATTCCTCCTAAGTTTGCCCCGCCTGGGGCGGGACGGTTCACTGGGTCATATTATACCATTTTGACAAACAAATGCAAGGGCTGGACGGGTTTATGTGCCATTTTTCACCAAACTGTACAGTATGAAAATAATTTTCATATTTTGGGGGCTCCGGCATGATCTGTCATGAAATTGTAACCCGATTGGGCTTGACAAAAGGAGGTTACAGTTGTACCCTAAAGCTGAAAGGTACAACTGTAACCGGAAGGAGGAGACGCCATGGGTGCCGCAGAAGAGAAGATCACCGAGGCGGAGCTGGAGGTGATGGAGGTGCTGTGGGACGCTGGGGAGGCGGTGACTCTGGGTCAGGTCAAGGAGGCCCTGGCAGACAGGAACGGGGAGACGGTCAAGACCCTGCTGCGGCGGCTGTGCGCCAAGGGTGCGGCGGCCCAGGAGAAGCGGCAGGTCTACTATTACCGGCCTCTGGTGAGCCGGGAGGAGCTGGGCTGCTACCGCACCCGCAAGCTTATTGACAAGCTGTACGCCGGGTCGGCCCGGCAGATGGTGGCCGCCCTGGTGGAGCACGATCAGCTGTCCGGGGATGACATCGCGGAGTTAAAAGCCCTGCTGGACAGCCTGGACGGAGAAGGAGGGAGCTGACGTGACACCCTTTCTGTATACCCTGCTGAAGCTGAGCGTGCTGGGGTCGCTGCTCACCGGCCTGCTGCTGTTGGTTCGGCCCCTCATCAAAAGCAAGGCGGCGGTTTACTACCTGTGGCTGCTGGTGCTGGTGCGCCTGGTTTTGCCGGTGGGGGTGACCCTTCCGCTGCCTGCTCTGCCGGAGCAGGGGACCTACCAGGCCCACACCCAGACGGAAGTTTCCCTCAGCGGTCAGACCGACCCGGTCCAGATCCAGGGTCAAACAGGGGAACCGACAGGCCCGGCCATGCCTGAAAATCCTGGCGCGCCGGAGCAGCCTGCCGCTCCGGTGGCAGACTGGAAGGGAGTGCTCACCGCCCCTGAACTGTGGTTCGGCCTGTGGGCCGCAGGGGCAGGCCTGTGGCTGGGGCGGTATGTGTGGGGCTACCGGCGCTTTGCCGCCCTGGTGCACGCCTCCGCCCGACCTGCCGGTCAAGGAGCCCAAAATGTGCTGGCTGCCCTGGACCCGGGCGGGCGCACTGTGGTGCCGGAGTGTATCCATGTCCATACCCCCATGCTGCTGGGGGCGATCCATCCCGCCATTGTGCTGCCTGTGGGGGTGGAAAACGACCGGCTGGCGGATATCCTGTCCCACGAGCTGACCCATGCCCGGCGGCACGATCTGCTCTATAAATGGCTGGCGGCGGCGGTGACCAGCCTCCACTGGTTCAATCCCCTGATGGTGGTGGTGCGGCGGGAAATCTCCCGCTCCTGCGAGCTCTCCTGTGACGAGGCGGTGACCAGAACCATGGACGGCCCCGCCCGGAAGCACTACGGGGAGACTCTGCTGGTGCTGGCCGCCCGGCCCCCCAGAGGCATGGGGGTGCTGGCCACCACCCTGTGCGAGGAAAAGGCCCGGCTGAAAGAAAGGCTGGTGTCCATCATGAAAGGAAAGCGGCAGGGACCGGCCGCCCTGGCGGCTACCCTGGCTCTGACCATCGCTTTGACCGGCTGCGCCGCCATCAGCGGGGCGGCCCCCAGCCCCAGCTCCAGCCCGGAGCCTACCCCCGACCTGAGCGCACTGCTGGAGAACCCGGTGTTGTACGACCTGGACTACGACCTCCAGCTGGCCATTCCCAGCGACCTGGACGGCAAGCTGCTGGTGGAGCTGCCCGAGGAGGGAGAGGACTTCCTGGTATCCATAAATGCCAAACGAGACTACGAGCTGCCGGAGACCGGCTATGACATGGGATGGATCTGCGACCTGGTCCGGTGGGACCAGGTCCAGTATGAGCAATATCTCAGCTCCGATGGCAGCGGGGTAGAGCCCATTGCCCGCAAAGATGGGTACTATTATCTGTGGGTCAGACCCACCGATGTGCAGTTTATTTCTCCAGACGGTGAGTATGAGCAACAGGATGAGGAATATGCCCTCTGGGATGAACTCAACCGCCGCATCCCGGAAGAGGTAGCGGGGGACTTCCGTGCCCGCAACGGCCTGGAAGCTTACGACGACAGTATGTACTTCCACGACGGCTATGTGTGGGAGAGCGACCACCGCTACGTCTACTTCCGCACGGAAAACTGGGGCGAGTCCATTACCCTGCTCCTCTCCCAGCCCATCAAACAGGGGGAGGGCGGCATCTGGTGCGTGGAGGGCTGGGTGGACAACAACTATGGTACCCGCTATCTGGTGCTCCCCCGGGATACCGGCACCACGGCGGCGGACTACTACACCCAGCTCCAGCAGCAGGCGGACGGAGGCCGTGAAGCCGGTCTGCTGGACCCCCTCTCCGCCGCCAAGGAATGGCTGAGCGAGCAGGGCTACAACGTGGGCGCCGGCTATGTGGAGCTGGTGGAGGGGGACCCGGCCTGGAATATCTACAGCCGGGAGATGGAGCCCATCCTGGCCGGCAGCAGCCCTGCCCGGACCCTGACCTATGAAAACGGACAGGAGACGGATGTGGAGACCTGCGGCGTCATCGACAGCAGCATCCAGCTGTGGGTGCGGGTGTGGGTGAAGGCCCAGGCCCCTGCCGCCCTCAACGGCAAGGCGGTGACCTGCACCGATCAAAACGGAGACAGTCTCATCTTCCTGGAGGAGGGCGGACTGGTGGGCATCGTCCGGGACGGGGAGACCAGCTGGTATGCCTATGCCTACGACTACGACGCCCCCAGCCCCTATGAGACCATGTACAGCGCCTGCCAGGACTGGCTGGCCATGAAAAATCCGCTGCCCTCCCACAATTACTCCCCGGAGGAGTATGACCGGGCCTATGAGACGGTGGTACAAAGCTTTGAGACCGGGATGGCGGGGTGTACCCTGGAAAGTTCGTACTATGATCCCCAGCAGTCTTATGCGGTGGCGGCGGACTATCTCCACACCGACGACCCGGAGCGGATCAACAATGTAATCGTCTTCTTTGTAAGCTTTACCACCGACGGCAACCAGCCGGTGCTGGACCCCAACACCACCTACACCGACTATAAGTTCATCCTCCAGCGGGAGGATAAAGATTCGCCCTGGGTAGTCATCGACGGAGGGTATTGAGAAGAGGAACCAACAAGACAAAAAGATCCCCTGCCAGCTGGCAGGGGATCTTTTTGTCTTAATATTTGTTGACCATTCCCGAGATCAGGGGGGTGGGCACCAGCCACATGATGAGGAACACCAGCAGGTTGGAGGCCGACAGGGAGGCGTAGGCTCCCACAAAGGTGAGGTAGAAGGCCAGAATCAGGCCTACCACCGCCCCCAGGCTGGCCAGCACCGCCGAGGTGCGGACGGCCCGACGGAGCCGGGCGGCGCCTACCACCGCCTCGGAGTAGGGCCCGATGCCCTCCCGGCAGAGGACGGCGGTGAGAATGTCGCTGTGGAGCTGGTCCTCGTCGGACAGCTCTACCCGTCGCTCTGCGGCAGGGTATTCCATCCGGTCCACCGGCAGCTTGAATCGCTGGCGGAGCATGGCGGGGGTCAGGTTGAAGTCCCGGGTAGCCATTACCGGAGACACCCGGTTGCGGATCAGGCTGGTGAGGGCCGGGTCCACGGTGCCGTGGAGGGTGTAGTTCAGGGCGAAGATGCCCGCCAACTCCCCGTCAATGGCACAGAATACGGCGTTTTTCACATGAAGCCCCGGAGGCAGGGCAATCTCCATCAGCCGCATGAAGTCGGCGGAGCCCACCAGTACCTGTTCGTTGCGGATGACGCCGGACAGGCCGCCCTCATAACAGAAGAAGTTGGATACCCGGCGGTAAATGGCCCCCTGGGCCCGGAGCAGGTCGTGGAAGGGTTTGTCCAGGCCGCAGCCCGATTCCCGGATGAGGGTGGCGGTATCGGCCACCACCTTTTCTGCCGGGAAGTCGCCGAAGATCTTGATGCCGTTGAGGGAGACACAGCCCGGGGGGAACAGGTCGGAGTCGGTGACCAGAATGCCGCTGCCGCCGGTGGCGGTGACGCCGTCCCAACCGGCGATGGCGGCCCCCGATTTGCTCAGCCGCTGGCACAGGGTAAGCCAGGGCTGCCCGAAGCACAGGGCCCCCGACAGGGAGGCGGAGGCGGTGAGGGTGGCGGACAGGCACCACAGCAGCCGCTCCGGCGCGCCCCGGCCAATGGAGGCCACGATGCTCAGCAGCATACTGGCGATAAACAGCAGGGGGCAGATCCGCCGGAAAATACGCTGGGCGCCGTCGCTGGCCTGCATCTGCCGGCCAAAGCCTACCGGATCGCCCGACCACTTGGCGTAGGTGTCCCGGCCGTTCCACTTGCCCTCATCCAGGGTGACCAGATAGGGGTGAGAGGCCGCCGCCGCCGTCTTACAGGCCAGCCGCAGGCCCCGGCGCTTTCGGTAGGTGCCCCGCAGCAGCAGGGAAATGCCCAGCACAATGGCGGCGCAGTAGGGCATCTGGCCCTCCCGGGGGTCCAGCTTGAACATGGTAAGGGCGTCGGCCAGGGTGGCGGCGGAGGCAAAGAGCAGCAGGGTGTCCATGCCGAACTCCAGCCGCAGCAGGCCGAACAGACCCCGGAAGAGGACATCCAGCCCCAGCAGCATGGCCAGCACCTGGACCCCGGCCAGGGCCAGCACCCGCAGCTCAGGCGTAAGGGCCTGGGGATGGGGAAAGACCTCCAGGGTCAGATAGAGGGCGGGCAGGAACAGCAGGAGGACCAGGGTGGCCCTCAGCCGCATCCCCTTGAGGCCCTTGCCGTACCGTTTGGCCAGATCCGCCGGGGGCAGATCGGGGGCGGGAGGGGGCTCCTTCCGAGGCTTGCGCTCCCGGCGGCGGGGGGAGGGCTCCTCCTCCTCGTCGGTGCCGGGGATGAATTCCTCGGCCCGGCGTACCGCCGTGTCGTCCTCCATGCCCTCCTCTTCAAACATATGCTCGGCGTAGTCATCCGCCTTTTTCAGCAGGCGGTTGATGCCCTGAGTCAGGGGGCTTTCCTCCGGCCCGGCGGCCTCCTCCGGAAAGTCCAGCACATTGTCCTCCGCAGGTGGGGCTTTGGAGGGCTTCCGGGGTGGGGGTTCCTGCTTGGGCG
>NZ_NFHC01000042.1:0-10926 GCF_002161245.1 Flavonifractor sp. An9 | reverse complement strand
CACCCCGGAGCCTACCCCCACCCCTGACCCGGTGGCGGAGGCTCTGGCGGCCATGACCACCCAAGAGAAGGTGGGCCAGCTGCTGGTGGCGGGCATCGGGGGAACTGGGGCCGGTGAGGATGGCCTTCAGGCGGTCCAGGACTACCAGGTGGGCGGCGTGATCCTCTTTGGCCGGAACGTGGAGAGCGCCGACCAGCTGGCGGACCTGACCAACGAACTGAAAGCGCTCAACGGCGACAACATCCCCCTCTTTCTGTGCGTGGATCAGGAGGGGGGACGGGTGGACCGGATGCCCCCGGAGGTGGACGACCTGCCCTCCGCCTATGACTATATCGCCGGCGGAGGCGATCCTCTGGAGCGGGGGAAGGTGCTGTCCGCCCAGTGCGCCGCATTTGGCTTCAATCTGGATTTCTCCACCTGCCTGGACATCTGGTCCAACCCGGACAACACCGTCATTGGGGACCGGGCTTACGGCAGCGACCCCGACACGGTGACCCGGGTGGGGCTGGCGGTGAACGAGGGACTGGAGCAGGGGGGTGTGATCCCGGTGGTCAAGCACTTTCCCGGCCACGGGGATACCAGCACCGACTCCCATGTAGATCTGCCGGTGGTGGACAAGACGGCGGAGCAGCTGAAGGAATTTGAGCTGATCCCCTTCCAGGCAGCCATTGACGAGGGAACCCCCTGCGTCATGGTGGCCCATATCCTCATGACCCAGATCGACCCCGATTTGCCTGCCTCCCTGTCCCCAGAGGTGGTCACCGGCCTGCTGCGGCAGGAGCTGGGCTTTGACGGGGTGGTGTGTACCGATGATCTGACCATGGGCGCCATCTCCAATACCTACGGCATGGGGGAGGCCGCCGTCATGGCGGTGGAGGCCGGGTGCGACCTGCTGCTGGTGTGCCATGAGACGGACAACCTTACCGCCGCCCGGGACGCCCTGCTCTCGGCGGTGGACGCCGGCCGCATCTCTATGGAGCGGCTGGACGAGAGCGTCTACCGCATCCTGTCCCTGAAACAGGAGTACGGCCTTACCAACCACCTGGTGGGCCAGCCAGACATCGAGGCGCTCAATGCCCGGATCCAGGCGATCTTGCCCCAGTAACCTGTAAGAAAGGGGTACATAGATATGGAACAATCTGGAAAACAGTCCATCAGCTTTTTCGGCCTGGTGGCCATGGGCATCGGCTGTATGCTGGGCACCAGCTGGCTGCTGCTTACCGGCACCTGGCTGGACACGGCGGGCGGGCCACTGAATCTGGCGGTGGCCTTTCTTTTGTGCATCATCATTGAACTGCCTTTTGCCTTCGCCTACATGGAGGCCATCCCCATGTTCCCCCTGCCGGGAGGCGAGGTGGTGTACTCCTACGCCGCCTTCGGACCCAGGGGGGGCTTTGCCGTGGGCTGGGCGGGCATCCTCATGAACACCATCGTGTTCTGCTGGGTGGATCTGGCTGCCATCTCCCTGCTGGACGAGCTGTTTCCCGCTCTGAAGGAGACTGCCGTCCTCTACCATGTGGGGGACTTCCCGGTGACCCTGCCCAATCTCATTCTCCAGCTGCTGCTGGCGGGGGCCATCCTGTGGGTGCAGATCAAGGGGGCCAACGTGTGCGCCTCCCTGGCCAAGATCGCAACCGTGGTGCTGCTGGTCATGTGCGCCGTCGGGCTGGCGGTGTGCTTTGCCCACTTCGACCCGGCAGTGTATGCTTCGGACGGAGGCATGGAGTTTGACTTTGCCGGTTCGGCCTCCCTGCTCTCCCTGCTGGTGTTCTCGGTGGCCGGGTGGGAGACGGTGTCCAAGGCCGCCGCCGACGCCACCGGCCCCGCCGCCCGGAAGGCGGGGGCCGCCCTCATCACCTGCCTGATCCTGGTCACCGGCATTTTGTGCCTGGTGTCCACCGCCGTGGCGGGCAATATGCCCTGGCGGGAGGCGGTGGGCCGCACCGCCCCCTTTGCGGACGTGCTGGTGTCCATCACCGGCCTGCCCTGGGTGCGGCTTTTGTTCCTGGTTACCGCCTTTGTGGGGGCGGTGGGCGTGATGAACTCCACCCTCTACTCCTCCGCCCAGATGCTTTACGGCCTGTCCCGCTTTGCCCTGGTGTCCCGGAAGTTTGCCGTCCTCCACCCCAAATACGGCACGCCGGTGCGGTGCATCTGCTTCACCGCCGCCTTTGTGGTGCTCACCCCCTTCACCGGCAAGCTGTTCTTCATCCCCTTTATCAATGTGGCCTCTTTGACCACCATTGTCATGTGGGTCATGTCCTTTGCCGCCGTGCTGTGGCTGCGGAAAACCCGCTCCGGC
This sequence comes from Flavonifractor sp. An9, assembly GCF_002161245.1. NCBI lineage: Bacteria > Bacillati > Bacillota > Clostridia > Eubacteriales > Oscillospiraceae > Flavonifractor > Flavonifractor sp. An9. The sequence goes on along the minus strand of NZ_NFHC01000042.1, from coordinate 8,624 downwards.
CTCCGTCGGCCGGTGTCCATGCCCGGCGGGAGGGTGACGGCGGTGTTTGGCGTTCTGGCCTCGGTGTTCCTGGCGGGCAACATCCTGCTGCCCATGAGTCCCGGGGCCCTCAGCGGCCTGGAGTACGGCCTGGCGGCGGCTCTGGCGGTGCTGGGCTGGGTGCTCTACCAGTTCCGGGACCGGTCCGTGGGCGCAGCGGAGCAGGAAAAGCTGATTTTCGGGGACCTTCTGGCGGGAGAATTGCCCCCGACCCCTTGCAAAATCGAAGAAAAATGATATACTAGTGCCCACTGAGGTTAAATTTTACGAATCGAGGGAAATGGAAATGGAACGCACCAAAATCGCACAGATTTTCGCGGACCAGGAGCAGTTCGGCGGCAAGGAGATCACCGTCTGCGGCTGGGCCCGTACCATTCGTGATATGAAGAGCTTCGGCTTTGTGGAGCTGAACGACGGCTCCTGCTTCAAGAATTTGCAGGTGGTCCTGGACGCCAATGTGCTGGACAACTATAAGGAGATCGCCGGTCAGAATGTGGGCGCCGCCCTCATTGTCACCGGTACCGTGGTCCTGACCCCCGAGGCCAAGCAGCCCTTGGAGATCAAGGCTTCCAAGGTCCAGGTGGAGGGCACCTCCACTCCCGACTACCCCCTGCAGAAGAAGCGCCACAGCGTGGAGTACCTGCGTACCATCCAGCACCTGCGGCCCCGCACCAACCTGTTCTCCGCCACCTTCCGGGTGCGCTCCGTGGCCGCCCACGCCATCCACTGCTTCTTCCAGGACCGGGGCTTTGTGTACGCCCAGACTCCGCTGATCACCGCCTCTGACTGTGAGGGCGCCGGCGAGATGTTCCAGGTCACCACTCTGGACCTCCAGAACGTGCCCAAGAACGAGGACGGCACTGTGGACTATACCAAGGACTTTTTCGGCAAGAAGGCCAACCTCACCGTGTCCGGCCAGCTCAACGCCGAGAACTTTGCTATGGCCTTCGGCAACGTGTACACCTTCGGTCCTACCTTCCGGGCGGAGAACTCCAACACCCAGCGCCATGCCGCCGAGTTCTGGATGATCGAGCCTGAGATGGCCTTCGCCGACCTGAACGACTATATGGATACCGCCGAGGCCATGATCAAGTATATCATCAACACCGTCATGGAGAAGTGCCCCGACGAGATGAACTTCTTCTCCTCCTTCGTGGACAAGGGCCTGAAGGAGCGGCTGGAGCACGTGGCCAACTCCGACTTTGGCCGCGTCACCTACACCGAGGCGGTGGAGCTGCTCAAGCAGAACAACGACAAGTTTGACTACAAGGTGGAGTGGGGCTGCGATCTGCAGACCGAGCACGAGCGCTATCTCACCGAGCAGATCTTCAAGCGCCCCGTGTTTGTCACCGACTACCCCAAGGACATCAAGGCATTCTATATGCGCCTCAACGACGACGGCAAGACCGTGGCTGCCGCCGACTGTCTGGTGCCCGGCATCGGTGAGATCATCGGCGGTTCCCAGCGTGAGGAGCGCCTGGAGCTGCTGGAGAGCCGCATCAAGGAGCTGGGCATGAACCCCGAGGACTACTGGTGGTACCTGGACCTGCGGCGCTACGGCTCCTGCCGCCACGCCGGCTTCGGCCTGGGCTTCGAGCGGATGGTCATGTACCTCACCGGCGTGTCCAACATCCGCGACGTGGAACTGCATCCCAGAACGGTGGGTAATGCCGACTTCTAATTTCAAAGGAAAGAGGGCCCCGATGGGGCGCTGCATCGAGCAGCGTCTCATCGGGGCTCTTTTTTATCCCTCCAGCAAAGGCAGCAGCTGATTGTGGCAGATCCACTCATCGTTGTACCGGTTGCGTACGATGGTTTTGGCGTTCAGGCTCCGGTCCTCCCGCATCAGATTGACGATGGCCCGCCCGTGCTCCTCATAGTAGGCCTGCTCGGAGGGGGAGTAGCTCTCGTAGGTGTCAAAGCCGAAGTTACGGGCGTCCCACCGCATGAAGTAGGCTCCCAGGCTCTCTCCCAGCTCCTTCAGGGCGGGGACGGCCTGGTTGAGCACCAGGAAATTGCCCCGGCTGGCGGCCTCCAGCACAGTGAGGCCGAAGGACTCGGAGTAGGAGGGGCAGATAAACAGGTTGGACAGCTGGAACAGCTCAAACACCCCCTGCCGGGGGAAGCCGTCGGGGAAGCCGATGTCCGAGGTGAAAAGCAGGTCCTCGTCCCCCAAACCGTACTTTTTGCCCTCGGTGCGGATCATGGCCTTGTAGACTTTGGGCGGGATGTCGGCGCTGGGAAAGTCGCAGAAGATGACCTTGATGTCCTGCTCGGTGGCGGTGCGGATGGCGCCCGCCAAGGCGGCCACCTTCTCCAGCCGCTTGCCGGTGGTGAGCCGGGCGGGGTAGACCGCCAGCAGGTCGGGCCGGGTCAGATCCATGTGCCGGGCCACCGTCTGTACCGCCTCACTCATGGAGGGGATCAGGGGCAGGGTGTTGTACACCACGGCGCACCGTCCCTCCGGCACGTCGTACTGTCGTGCCAGGGACGGGATGCCCGAGCGGGTGGGGTAGATAAATTTGGTCCGGGGCAGGTCGGTAAACCGGGCGGAGAAGGGGTATTCCATCTCCTGGGGTCGGGCCGCCGGGAAGGAGTGGGTGAAGGCCAGAAACTGCAGGTGGGGCAGCTCCTGCTGTGCCTTGCGGACCGCGATGTTGTGGACCAGGTGCCAGCCCTGGTAGAGAATATCGTGGAGGATGCACACGTCCACATCCTTTAAATGGGTAACAAGGTCTTTGGCAATGTGGTCGGCCTCCTCAAAGAAGGTATCGTGAACCTGTCCGGTGGGGGAGGAGTAGTCGTGCCACTGGATGGGCTGCCCGTGGAGAGTGTTGGTGATTTTGACCCACTCCAGCCGCTCATCTGCAAAAATGCCGGTCCGCTCCCCATCGGGGCAGGTTTCACTGACCAGCATTTTCACCGACACCCCGGCCTCCAGCAGCATCCGGATCTGGTCGGCCGCCACATTCACCAGGGAGTAGGTGGGGGACAGGCCGGAAAACATGGTCACCAGAGCAACCTTCATACCAAATACCTCCTTGTCCAGATGGAGAACTGTGGCGCGGCAAAGGATTCTGCCGCGCCACGGTTGGATTTAGGGCATATCGCCGTCACAGAGGCAGTCGTCAAAGAGCTCCAGCTTCTGCTTCAGAATAAGTTCCAGACCGGAGACCGCGTCCACCATGGACTCCACAGACTTATTAGCCTGCAGAATGGTCTCGGTTCTGAGATCCTCAAAAGATAAGATCTTTTGCAGCTTCTCCCCCTCGGCGTTGAGAATGTGGGACAGGGCCGCCTGCTGGAGGGCCACCGGCTCAAACAGGTCAGTGATGGCCTGACTCCGGGGCTGCGGGACCGCCGTGGTGGTGGAGGTGGTGCTGGTGGTGGAAGTGGTAGTCGTAGTGCTGGTCGTGGTACTGGTGGTGCTGCTTGTGGTGCTGGTGGTCGTGGTCGTACTGGTAGAGCGACCATCTTCTGGATCTTCTCACCCTCGGCATTGAGGATGTGGGACAGAGCGGTCTCCTGAAGCGCCACAGACTCGATGATATCGGTGATGGCCTGGGTACGGGTGGTGGTGCTGGGCGTGATAACGGGCATTCCCATAATAGCGTATGCTCCTTCAAGTGTATTGAGCGTCTGCTAGCAGTATGCTATGCCCACCGGAGAGAAGGGGTGACAAAAAAGAGCGCTCCGCATGATGCGGAGCGCTCTTTGAGAGGAAATCAAATCTTCTGTTCAATAGACTTGGCGTCAACCTCGTCCTTCAGCTTCTCCACGAAGGTATCGAAGGCCATGACGGTCTGCTCGCCCTTGCGGTTGCGGACGGCCACCTCGCCGCTCTCCACTTCCTTGTCGCCGATGACCAGCATATAGGGGACCTTCTCCAACTGGGCCTCACGGATCTTCTTGCCGATCTTCTCGTTGCGCTCGTCCACCTCCACGCGGAAGCCCTGAGCAAACAGCTTGTTCTTCAGCTCATAGCTGTACTCGGCGGCGCGGTCGGTGATGGGCAGGATGCGGATCTGCTCGGGGGACATCCAGGTGGGCAGGGCGCCGGCGTACTCCTCCAGCAGGTAGGCCAGGGTGCGCTCGTAGCAGCCCAGAGAGGTACGGTGGATGATATAGGGGGTCTTCTTCTGGCCGTCGGCGTCCACATATTCCATGCCGAACTGCTTGGCCAGCAGCATATCGATCTGGATGGTGACCAGGGTGTCCTCCTTGCCGAACACGTTCTTGTACTGGATGTCCAGCTTGGGGCCGTAGAAGGCGGCCTCGTCAATGCCGATGGTGTACTCCACGCCCAGGTCGTCCAGGATCTGGCCCATGACCTTCTGAGCGGTCTCCCACTGCTCGGCGGTGCCCTCGTACTTGTTGTTGGGGTTGGCGGGGTCCCACTGAGAGAAGCGGAAGGTACACTTGTCCAGCAGGCCCACGGTGCCCAGGCAGTACTTGGCCAGGTCCAGGCAGCCCTTAAACTCCTGCTCCAACTGCTCGGGACGGAGGATCAGGTGGCCCTCGGAGATGGTGAACTGGCGGACACGGATCAGGCCGTGCATCTCGCCGGAGTCCTCATTGCGGAACAGGGTAGAGGTCTCGCCCAGACGCATGGGCAGGTCACGGTAGCTGCGGCCACGGTTCAGGAACACCTGGTACTGGAAGGGGCAGGTCATGGGCCGCAGGGCGAAGCACTCCTTCTCCTCGTCGTGGGGATCGCCCAGCACGAACATACCGTCCAGATAGTGGTCCCAGTGGCCGGAGATCTTGTACAGCTCCCGCTTGGCCATGTAGGGGGTCTTGGTCAGCAGGTAGCCCCGCTTCTGCTCCTCGTCCTCCACCCAGCGCTGGAGCACCTGAATGGTGCGGGCGCCCTTGGGCAGGATGATGGGCAGACCCTGACCGATCACATCCACGGTGGTGAAGTAGCCCAGCTCACGGCCCAGCTTGTTGTGGTCCCGCTTGAGGGCGTCCTCACGCTGCTTCAGCCAGGCGTCCAGCTCGTCCTTCTTGGGGAAGGCGATGCCGTAGATGCGCTGGAGGGTCTCCCGGTTGGAGTCGCCCCGCCAGTAGGCGGAGTTGCAGGCGGTGAGCTTGATGGCATTGCCCTTGATGCGGCCGGTGGAGTCCAGGTGGGGACCGGCACACAGGTCGGTAAACTCGCCCTGCTTGTAGAAGGAGATCACCGCATCCTCAGGCAGGTCGTTGATGAGCTCCACCTTGAAGGGCTCACCCTTCTCCTCCATCAGCTTGAGGGCCTCGGCCCGGGGCAGCTCGAACCGCTCCAGCTTCAGCTTCTCCTTGCAGATCTTCCGCATCTCGCCCTCGATCTGCTCCAGATGCTCGGGGGTGAAGGAAAAGGGGGCGTCCATATCGTAGTAGAAGCCCTCTTCAATGGCGGGACCGATGGCCAGCTTTACCTCGGGCCACAGGCGCTTCACAGCCTGAGCCATCACATGGGAGCAGGTGTGCCAATAGGTCTGGCGGTATTCAGGGTTCTCAAAGGTAAATTCGTTCTTGACTTCTTCGGACATAAATAAAACCTCCTTGTAAATTGGGGCGGAGGGTAAAGAAAACGCCTCACCCCTGTCAGTCAGGGGTGAGGCGTAAGAAACGTCCCACGGTTCCACCCTGCTTGCATAGAGCGCGGAGGCGCCCGGGAGCAGGTGACTAAGGCCGGAGCGAAGCGAAATACCAAAAAGCAAAAGGGCTTTTTGGTGTTTTGCGCAGTCGCAGGACTTAGGCGCCGTCGCGGAGGGCGCGCAGCGTGACTTCATGCCGCTTGTGACTTTCTATAACGGGAAAGCCCCGGCCCGGTCGTCCCGGGCGGCTCAGGAGTGGTACGGCCGCTGCGTGTCGTGGAACCCTTCCACCAAATGGGCTCCTCTCTGTCCGCCGCTGTGCGGTTTCTTCTCCATCATCGCCATTTTAACAACGAAACTATAGCACCAAACCACACGGCTGTCAAGCCAAAATCGGGGAAAGAACCGGCGAAGGACCGGGAGAAAAATATGGGAATTGAAATTAACAGTTTATTCACAATGAATACACGATTTGGCCTTATTTACAGGGTATGATACAGACAGATTCAGAGATGAATCACAAGCGAGACCATCCTCCCAAACCAATTCCTCTCTTATCCCTCTCCAACACCTTTGCAACACACACAACACACACCCAAAAAGCCCCGACCGTACGGTCGGGGCTTTTTGGTGTCTGAACAGCAAAGGGGCGCGCCGCAGTTTCTGCGGCGCGCCCAAGAGGGGGTAAACTTACTTGCCTGGGTGAGCGGCCTTCCAGTCGCGGTTGAAGCGATGCTCGTTGACGATGAGCACCAGCACCACGTTGACCAGAGCCACGCCGGCGAACACCAGATAAGCCATCTTGATCTCGCCGCCGGTCATCTTCTGCACCATGCCATTGACCAGGAAGCACAGAGCAGTGATAGCGCCCTGGATGGGGAAGATCACGCTGTTCACCTTATCGAAGCCCTGACGGCCGAAGATGGAGGTGGGCAGGGAGGTGGTGAAGTTGGCGGAGCCGCCGATGCCCATGGCGATCATGAACAGGGAGATGTACACCAGGGGGGAGGAGCTGTCAGTAGCGCCGAAGTTGCACAGCAGAGCGATGGCGTACCACACGCCGAAGCCAACCATGGTCTTCTTGGTGCCGATCTTGTCATCGATGATGCCGATGATCCAGGAACCGACCACACCGCCCAGGGCCAGGATGGTCATGACGTTCATAGCGGCCTGGGGAGTGAAGCCCAGCTGAATGTTACGGGTCACCAGCTGGCTCATAACGCCCACAGAGCAGATCTGGAAGAAACCGGTGGTGATAGCAGCCAGCCACAGCTCCTTGGTGGCCAGCAGCTTGCCGGTGGTCCAGCCGCCGTCGCCCTCCACGGCGTCGGTGGTATCGTACTCGTTCTTGTAGACCTCGTCGGAGACGTTGTCGGGGTTGATGCCGCGCTCCTGGGGAGTGTTGCGGATAAAGAGCATACCCAGAATGCCGAGTACGATGGCGGCGATGCCGATGGGCACGATGCCGCCGGGGAAGTTTGCGCCCACGTTGGACAGGTCAGCGCCGCCCACGCTGGTGGCAACAGCGGTGGGGGCAATCAGGATGGCAACCAGCTGCACATAGAAAGCGGAAGCGAAGTTGTGGCCCATGGTGGTGTAGCCCATGACCACGCCTTTCTTCTTGGGAAACCAGGTAGCAACCAGGGTGCCGCCAGCCACATAACCGGCGGACATGATGCTGCCGTACACGAAGCACATGGCAATGGTATATACGGCAATGTTGGGAGCGCTGCAGGCAATGATGTAGGTGATACCGGAGATAATACAGCACACGCCGGAGGTAATGCGGGCGCCAACCTTGCGGTTGATCTGGCCCACCACGATGAAAAACACCACGCCGATGATACCAGCCAGGGAGTTCATATTCATGATGTCGCCCTGCTCCAGGCCCAGGCGGGCGGCTACGTTGGGGGCTGTGATGTTAGCGCCGTCGTTGCACATACCAACGTACAGGAAAAACATCAGCAGGCAATAGATGATGACGACCCAGCCTGCGCCGAAGTTGACGACGGAATTCTTGTTTCCGTCGCGGAGATTTTGTTTCGCCATTTATTTTCCCTCATCTCTAAATGGTTTGGATCAGGACAAGTGCCGGCAAGTCCATTCCTTGTTGCAGCTATACTTTATCGATTTGGAGGCTTTTGTGCAATCCCCACAAGTTGGTGAGTTACTAACCAATAAGTGCATAGTAACCAAGAAGTGAGTGCCTGATTTTGTATAAACTACATAAAATGATAGTTAAAGATTTGACAAAGAGGTGCGAATAAATTTTAGTATAAATTATGGAATGTTCAGTATGCACAAATTTCGGATATAAAATTTGGAGGCGTATGGCGGCAAACCTGCATAACATGAGGGCGGCGCAAAAAAACGCACAAAAGCAAGCGGTACAGTTGGTCATTGTGCAATGTGTTCAGAAAGAGCGTGAAGGCGCTGTAAACGCGGAAAAAGCCAAATGAGTCATTCTATACACGGGGCGGAAAAACGACGTACAGAGGCGCTACGGGCCTCACAGAGGGAACGCCTGACAAAAATCAGAAAAGGACCGGGAAACCGGCACGGTTCCGCCGCGTCGGTATGCTCCCGGTCCTTTTGCAGGAAATCTTGTGAAATTACTTCAGGCTGAGGATCTCGCGGGCCTCGGCGGGCGTGGCAACCTGCTTGCCGAACTCCTCGATGACGCGGCGGGCGCGGTCCACAAACTGGACGTTGCTCTGAGCCAGCTGACCCTTGGCGTACATGACGTTGTCCTCCATGCCCACGCGGATGTGGCCGCCCAGGGCCACAGCACCATACAGCATGGTCATGGCGGAGTGACCCACGCCGAAGCAGCTCCAGGTGGAACCGGGGCACAGGGACTCCATGGTCTCCTTCATGAAGATCAGGTTCTTCATGGTGCCGGGGATGCCGTTGGCGCAGCCCATGCAGAACTGGAAGTGGAGGGGCCCCTTGAGGACGCCCTTCTTCAGGTAGTACTGGGCGTTGGCGATCATGCCGGGGTCAAAG
>NZ_NFHC01000041.1:0-12210 GCF_002161245.1 Flavonifractor sp. An9 | reverse complement strand
TTTCGGCGCCCGCTTCTCTTATGCAGACTGATTTTTCTGTGCCTGACTGCCAAAATAGAAGGCGATCACCACCGAGAAGATGGTGAGAAACTGATCGGCAGCCACCTTGCCGGTGATGGCCAGGTGGAGAAAGGCAATGGTCAAAATCAGGGTGACCAGATTTTGGACCTGCATGATGCAGTGCAGGATCTGCTTCACGGTGAGCACCTCACAAAAAAGGATCGCGGAGCGTGGCTCCGCGATCTATTCTATGCAAGATTCAGCCCTTCAGCAGCAGGTCCAGCTCCTCCAGGGCACTGTCCAGCAGCTTGCTTACCGGCATATCTTCTACGCCAGCCACGATGTTGTCGCACTGATTCATGGGAACCAGGATCTTTTTGGCGGGCGACTGGCCCACCGCCACCGCCATAGCCGGGGAGATCTCTCCCAGCAGGGCGTCGGCAATGACAATGCCCAGAGGTCCCAGAATCACGTCCGCCCGGCGGCAGGCCACCAGCAGGGCGTTCTCCCCGGTGGCGCCCTGAGAAGCGCCGCCCTTCAGCATGGCCGCCGTGGCCAGGCTGTTGGTACCCACGGCAAAGACCTGCAATTTGGGGTGGCGGGCCACGATGCCCCGCACCAGCTGCTGGCCGATCCGGCCGCCCTGGCCGTCCACTACCAGAAGTTCCATGGCCGTCCCTCCGTCTTACAGCAGGATGACGCCGGCGTCCTGGCAGGCCTGGATGGTCTGCTCATCCCAGACGCTGGCCTGGACTTCGCCGATGTGGGCCTTGCCCAGCAGCAGCATACACAGCCGGGACTGGCCGATACCGCCGCCGATGGTCAGGGGCAGCTTGCCCTCCAGCAGCATCTTGTGGAAGGGCAGCTCCCGGCGGCTGTCGCAGCCGGCAATGGTGAGCTGGCGGTCCATGGCGGCGGGGTCCACCCGGATGCCCATGGAGGACACCTCAAAGGCCCGCTCCAGCACCGGGTTCCACACCAAAATATCGCCGTTCAGGTTCCAGTCGTCGTAGTCGGGGGCACGACCGTCGTGGGGCTTACCCGACTTGAGGGCGCCGCCGATGCCCATGAGGAAGGTGGTGGGATGCTCCTTGACCCAGGCGTCCTCCCGCTCCTTGGGGGACAGGTCGGGCCAGCGGTCCTCCAGCTCCTGGGTGGTGACAAAGGACACGTCGGTGTCCAGGGGGGGCAGGGCGGTGAGCTGGGGGAACACGGAGCGCAGGGTGGACTGGGTCTCCGCCATGGCCTTCACGATGGTGGACACGGTGGTCTTCAGATAATCCACCGTCCGGTCCCGGGGGGCGATGACCTTCTCCCAGTCCCACTGGTCCACATACACCGAGTGTAGGTTGTCCAGCTCCTCGTCCCGACGGATGGCGTTCATGTCGGTGTACAGGCCCTCGCCCACCGAGAACTGATAGCGGTACAGGGCCATACGCTTCCACTTGGCCAGGGAGTGGACCACCTGGGCGTCCCGGCCGGCGTCGGGAATGTCGAAGGAGACTGCCCGTTCCACACCGTTCAGGTCGTCGTTGAGGCCGGTGGAGGCCTCCACGAACAGGGGAGCGGATACCCGGCGCAGGTGGAGGGCGCCCCCCAGGGTGTCCTCAAAGAGCCGCTTCAAAAGGCCGATGGCCTTCTGGGTGTCATATAAATTGAGACAGGGGGCGTACCCCTGAGGGATCACGGTTTGCAGCATGGCGCAGCACTCCTTTTGTCTGGAATTACAATGTAACACATTATACAGGAAAAGTAACCGGCATACAACCCCTACCGATGCTCCAGCCACAGCTTTTGCCGGGCCCGGAGCACAAAGAAGAAGATCCGCACGATCCAGTCTCCCACCATGGCGATCCACACGCCGATGACCCCCAGGCCAAAGTGGACCCCCAGGATGTAGCTGCATCCCAGCCGTACGATGATCATGGAACAGATGGAGATGACCATGGGTACCTTCACGTCGCCGGTGGCCCGCAGGGCGTTGGGCATGGTAAAGGCCATGGGCCAGAACAGCATGGCGCAGCCGTTGTGGATGAAGATCAGTACCGTGGCATACCACTGGGTCTCTGGGGTCAGGCTGTACAGCATGAGGATCAGGGGCAGGCCCAGCAGCAGGACGCCGTTGAGAATCCAGGTAAAGAGGTAGGTCATCTTCACCAGCTTGACGGTATAGGCGCGGACCTGATCCCAGGCCTCGGCCCCCACGCACTGGCCCACCACCGTGATAAGGGCCAGGCCCATGGCGGTGCCGGGGATGACGCCGAAGTTGTCAATGTTGTTGGCCACCGCGTTGGCGGCGGTCTGGGCGGTGCCGAAAGTGGAGATCAGGCTCACCAGCAGCACCCGGCCCAGCTGGAAGAAGCAGTTCTCCAGCCCGTTGGGCACGCCGATGCGGAGGATGCGGCCCATCATGTTCGGCTCAAACCGGAACCTGAGCAGACCGGATACCCGTACCGGGTTGTGGCAGCTGTGGAGGAGCACCAGCATAATGCCGGCGGCCACGATGCGGGAGAACAGGGAGGACAGGGCCACGCCGTCCACCCCCCGGTGAAAGACAAACACAAAGATGGCGTTGCCCACAATATTCTGTCCGTTCATCCAGGCCGAGACGTACATGGAGGCCTTGGAGTTGCCCATGGACCGCAGCAGGGCGGCGCAGCCGTTGTACAGGGCGATGAAGGGGTAGGACAGAGCGGAGATGATAAAGTAGGTTACCGCACCCTCCATGACGGCGGGCTCCACCTGGCCGAAGAGCAGCCCCAGCAGGGGGCGGCACAGGGTCAGGGACAGGACCATGATGATGAGGGCGGCGGCGGTGACGATGTACATCAGCTGATTGGCGGCCCGGTTGGCCCGGTCTAGGTTTTCCGCCCCGATGGACTGGGCGCACACCACCGCGCCGCCGGTGGCCAGGGCGGAAAAGACGTTAATGATGAGCACGTTGATCAGGTCCACCAGGGCCACGCTGGACATGGCGGCTTCTCCGGCGGAGGACACCATCACGATGTCGGCCATGCCCACCATGACGGCCAGGAGCTGCTCGATGATCAGGGGAATGATGAGTTTTTTCAGGGCTTGCTTGTGAAACACGGGGGTTCCCTCTCTCTGGTTGGGTTACATACCAAAAAAGTATACTACCGGCGGCAACAGGGCCGCAATGGGCAAAACCCACAGGATTGAGGGGGATGTGCCGCTTGCCTTTTCGCCGGATTGGAGGTATAATTTTCTGCGAAATTGGATCAAAAGCATAAGGAGGAGACCATGGAAAAGATTCAAATGACCACCCCCCTGGTGGAGATGGACGGCGACGAAATGACCCGGGTGCTGTGGCAGCAGATCAAGGACGAGCTGCTCCTGCCCTTTATCGACCTGAAAACCGAGTATTACGACCTGGGCCTGCCCTACCGGGAGCAGACCGGCGACCAGGTGACCGTGGACTCCGCCGAGGCCACCAAGAAGTACGGCGTGGCGGTGAAGTGCGCCACCATCACCCCCAACGCCCAGCGGGTGGAGGAGTACAAGCTCTCCCAGATGTGGAAGTCCCCCAACGGCACCATCCGTGCCATTCTGGACGGCACTGTGTTCCGTGCCCCCATCATGGTCAAGGGCATCTCCCCGGTGGTCAAGACCTGGAAACGCCCCATTACCATCGCCCGTCACGCCTACGGCGATGTGTATAAGTCCACCGAGTACCGGGTGCCCGGCCCCGGCAAGGCCGAGCTGGTGTTTACCGGCGAGGACGGCCAGGAGCAGTTCCGCCAGACCATCTACGACTTCGAGTGCGGCGGCGTGCTCCAGGGCCAGTACAACAAGGACAGCTCTATCTCCTCCTTTGCCCGCTCCTGCTTCCAGTACGCCATCGACACCAAGCAGGACCTGTGGTTTGCCACCAAGGACACCATCTCCAAGAAGTATGACCACACCTTCAAGGACATCTTCCAGGAGATCTTCGACGCCGAGTACAAGGCCAAGTTCGACGAGCTGGGCATCGAGTATTTCTACACCCTCATCGACGACGCCGTGGCCCGTGTGGTTCGGTCCCAGGGCGGCTTTATCTGGGCCTGCAAGAACTACGACGGCGACGTGATGAGCGACATGGTGTCCACCGCCTTCGGTTCCCTGGCCATGATGACCTCTGTGCTGGTGAGTCCCGACGGCAAGTACGAGTACGAGGCCGCCCACGGCACCGTCACCCGCCACTATTACAAGTACCTGAAGGGGGAGGAGACCTCCACCAACCCGGTGGCCACCCTCTTCGCCTGGACCGGCGCCCTCCGCAAGCGGGGCGAGCTGGACGGCATCCAGGCTCTGGTGGACTTTGCCGACAAGCTGGAGAAGGCCACCATCGACACCATCGAGGGCGGTGTCATGACCCGGGACCTGGTGGGCCTGTGGGAGGGTGAGACCCCCGCTCAGGGCGTCAACTCCCTGGACTTCCTGAAGGCCATCCGGGCCAAGCTGGAGGCCAGCCTGTAACAGCCAAAAAGCAACTCTGACCAACAGGGGCAGCGGAGCGGCGGTCTGCCGTACCGCTGCCCTTCTTTGATCCGGGAAGAAAGGAGGAACTCCATGAAAAAGCAGCTTCTGGTGGGAGCTCTGTCCCTGGCCCTTCTGGCCGGGCTGGTACCGGCGGCGGGGGCGGATTCCACCCAACAGGCCCAACAGGCGGCGGAGCACCTGTACTGCCTGGGCCTGCTGGACGGTGCGGGTACCGGCAGCGACGGGACGCCCAACTTTAATCTGGGGGGCACTATGACCCGGGGGGAGGCCATCACCATGGTGGTGCGGCTCACCGGCGGGAAGGAGGCCGCCCTCACTGGCGGCAGTACCCACCCCTTCACCGATGTGGACGGCTGGGGGGAGCCCTATGTGGCCTACGCCTATACAAACGGTATCACCACCGGGGTGAGCGATACGGCCTTCGGCTTCCACAGTACCATCACCCAGGAGGAATACCTGACCTTGCTGCTGCGGGCCATGCACTATGAGAATGTGGACTGGTGTGATCCCTATGCTGTCACCGATGACCTGGGCCTGCGGGAAGGGGAGGACTATGTCCGGGACCAGACCTTCCAGCGCAGTGACATGGTCCTGCTGTCCGACCGGATGCTGGAGGTAACGCTGGCGGGGGAGGAGGTCACCCTCTATGAAAAGCTGGATCTCCAGGGCGCGCTGGAGCGGCGGGAACTGCCTGCTCCCAAGCTGCAGCCCGGGCCTACCGTAACGGTGGAGAGCACCTTTGCAGTCAGCAGCGTGGAGGATATGATCTGCCGGATGGCGGTCCAGGTGGATGCCCGCAACACCGCCCTCACCATCTACACCCCAGTGGGGCAGGAGGGGGCGTACAGCCAGGCCCTGCTTACCGAGGATACCATCGACCGCTTCCCGGACGTGGATTCCATGGCCACCCGGTATTATCCCGATCAGGGCTACTTCACTGTGGAGATCCGCTACCGGGACTCCGCCCGGGTGATGGCCTATGTGGAGGGAAAGACGGATCGCCTGTCGGCCCAGGACATGGCCCTCTATGAGGAGGCGGTGCGGGTCCACGACAGTCTGGTGGACAGCACCATGAGCCAGTATGAACGGGTGAAGGCCTTCCACGACTACCTGTGCGACACCGTCACCTATCGAAAGACCGGGCCGGAGAGTCACACTGCCTACGGCGCACTGGTGAACCACGCCGCCGTGTGCCAGGGGTATACCCAGGCCATGGACCTGCTGTGTTTCCTCAGCGGCATCGACTGCGAGCATATCTTCGGTCAGGCCACCGCCAACGGCGTGACGGAGTATCACGCCTGGGTGCGGGTAAACATCGACGGGAACTGGTACAATGTGGACCCCACCTGGGACGATCAGGTGACCTATATCTCTTACGACTATTTCCTGGTGTCCGACGGGCATATGGACGGCCATATCTGGACCGCCTACCCCAACTGGCCCGTCTGCCCCAGCGACTATCCCCGGCCCTGAGGGCACGGTGGAAAACTGTGCCTTGACAAGTGAAAAGACCAGTGCTATGGTATAGCACAGAGTGAAGCTGAAAGAAGGCGTCACGAAGGGGTACACCACCGCGGGTGTAGTTCTTTCGTGACGCCTTTTTTGCGTTTGGAAGGAGGCAAATTATGCTGCAAGTCAACGGTCAGCCCATGGACCGGACAGGTCTGCATACCGTGCAGGACCTGCTGGATAAGCAGGGCTGGAAGGCCGCCCAGGTGGCGGTGGAGCACAACGGCGCCATTCTCCGCCGGGAGGACTTTTCCACAACCGCCCTGTCCGATGGGGACAAGCTGGAGGTAGTGCGGTTCGTGGGGGGAGGCTGACCCATGGACCGGGAAACGCTGGAACAGGCCCTCATCGCCCGCCACGGGGCGGAGAATCAGAAAAAATTTGCCGCCGCCTCGGTGGGCATCGCGGGCCTTGGGGGCCTGGGCTCCCACATTGCCGTCCACCTGGCCCGGCTGGGGGTGGGGCGGCTGGTGCTGGCCGACTTCGACCGGGTGGACGTGACCAACCTCCACCGGCAGCACTATTTCATTCCCCATCTGGGGTGGTACAAGACCGAGGCCCTGGCGGAGCAGCTCAGGGGGATCAACCCCTGGCTGGACTATGAGATCCACACCTGTAAAGTGACGGCGGACAACGCCTGCACCCTGTTTCAGGGGTGTCAGGTGGTGTGCGAGGCCTTCGACCAGGCCGACCAGAAGGCCATGCTGGTCCAGGCGGTGCTCACCGGCCTGCCGGACACCCTGCTGGTGGCGGGCTCCGGCATGGCGGGAAGCGGCTCGGCCAATGCCATCCATACCCGCAAGGCCATGGGCCGCCTCTGGCTCTGCGGCGACGGGGAGAGCGATATCTCCCAGGGCCAGGGACTGATGGCCCCACGGGTGGCGGTATGCGCGGCACACCAGGCCACCATGGTCATGCGGCTGCTGCTGGGACAAATGGAACCATAAACACAAAGAAAGGAACGAACCACCATGGCAGATCAACTGATTTTGGGCGGACACGCCTTTACCTCCCGGTTCATTCTGGGCTCGGGCAAATATTCTCTGGACCTGATCCGGGCGGCGGTGGAGCACGCCGGGGCCCAGATCATCACACTGGCCCTCCGCCGGGCCAACTCGGACACCGACAGCATTCTGGATCATATCCCGGAGGGGGTCACCCTGCTGCCCAACACCTCCGGCGCCCGCAACGCCGACGAGGCAGTGCGTATCGCCCGGCTGGCCCGGGCCTGCGGCTGCGGCGACTTTGTGAAGATCGAGATCATGCGGGACAGCAAGTACCTGCTGCCCGACAACTATGAGACCATCAAGGCCACTGAGATCCTGGCCAAGGAGGGCTTTGTGGTCATGCCCTATATGTATCCCGATCTGAACGTGGCCCGGGATCTGGTGGATGCGGGGGCGGCCTGCGTCATGCCTCTGGGTGCCCCCATCGGCTCCAACAAGGGACTGGCTACCAAAGAATTCATCCGCATTCTCATCGACGAGATCGATCTGCCCGTCATTGTGGACGCCGGCATTGGCCGGCCCTCCCAGGCCTGCGAGGCCATGGAGATGGGTGCCGCTGCCGTGATGGCCAACACCGCCATTGCCACCGCCGGGGATATCGCCGCCATGGCCGGGGCCTTCAAGTCCGCCATCGAGGCGGGCCGGGCCGCCTATCTGGCCGGACTGGGCCGGGTGCTGGACCACGGGGCGGCAGCTTCCTCCCCCCTTACCGGATTTCTGGCGGACTGAGAGGAGGAAGAGACATGGATCAGCCTATGGAAGGCATTACCGTGGTGGAGGTCAAGGACAAGATTGACCACATGACCTATCTGCCCGGCATGGAACAGATCGACCCCACCGTCCGACTCCAGGTGACGGCGGCCCGGGACGGCTATGACGAGACCATTTACACCGCCAAGGACGTGCGGGCCGCCCTGGACGCCGATGTGCGTACCCCGGAGCACTTTGCCGCCCTGCTTTCCCCGGCGGCCGAGCCCTTCCTGGAGGAGATGGCCCAAAAGGCCCGGATGGAAAAGCGGCGGTACTTCGGCGACAACGTGTACCTCTTTACTCCCATCTACATCTCCAACTACTGCGAGAACTACTGCATCTACTGCGGCTTCAACTGCCACAACAAGATCCGCCGGGCCAAGCTGGACATGGCGGGCATCGAGGCGGAAATGGCCGCCATTGCCAAGACCGGACTGGAGGAGATCTTGATCCTCACCGGTGAGAGCCGGAAGATGAGCGACGTGCAGTACATCGGTGAGGCCTGCAAGATCGCCCGGAAGTATTTTAAAATGGTGGGCATCGAGGTCTACCCCATGAACTCCGACGAGTACGCCTACCTCCACCAGTGCGGGGTGGACTATGTGACGGTGTTCCAGGAGACCTACCATGCCGATCGGTATGAGCAGCTCCATCTGGCGGGCCACAAGCGGATCTTCCCCTACCGCATGGAGGCCCAGGAGCGGGCCCTCATGGGCGGGATGCGGGGGGTGGCCTTCGCCGCCCTGCTGGGACTGGACGACTTCCGGAGGGACGCCTTCGCCACCGGGATGCACGCCTGGCTCCTCCAGCGCAAGTATCCCCACGCCGAGATCTCCTTCTCCTGCCCCCGGCTGCGGCCCATCGTCAACAACGACAAGATCAACCCCAAGGACGTTCACGAGCGGCAGCTGCTCCAGGTCATGTGTGCCTACCGCCTGTTCATGCCCTTTGCCGGCATGACCATCTCCACCCGGGAGCGAGCGGGCTTCCGGGACCGGGTCATCGACATTGCCGCCACCAAGATTTCCGCCGGGGTATCCACCGGCATCGGCGGCCACTCCGGCGAGGAGGAGGGGGACGACCAGTTTGAGATCGCCGACAACCGGGACGTGGAGCAGGTGGCCCAGGCCATCCGGGATCAGGGCCTCCAGCCGGTGATGAACGACTATGTCTATGTTTGAACTGATATGCGTTACCCACCGGGGACTGTGTGCCGACGACCTGCCCCAGCGGGTAGCCGCCCTGTGCCGGGGCAGCGTGAGCAAAGTCATCCTGCGGGAGAAGGATTTGCCCCAGGAGAAATATGAGGCCCTGGCCCGGCAGGTGCTGGCTGCCGGGGGAGACAAGGTGGTGCTCCACCATTTTCCCCGGGTGTGTCAAAGGTTGGGCGTGCCACGACTCCACCTGTCCCTGGGACAGCTGGAGGCCGATCCTGACCTGCGGGAGCAGGTGAAGCTGCTGGGTGTGTCCATCCATGCCCCTGAGGAGGCCGTCCGGGCCCAGAAGCTGGGTGCGGACTATGTGACGGCGGGCCACGTCTTTGCCACCGACTGCAAAAAGGGTCTGCCCGGCCGGGGGCTTCCCTGGCTGGAGGGGGTGGTGAAGGCGGTGTCCATTCCGGTATATGCCATCGGCGGCATCGGACCGGACAATCTGGCTGCCGTGGCCCGAACCGGGGCGGCGGGAGCCTGCCTCATGAGCGCTTTTATGGCCTGTCCAGACCCGCAGACCTATGTGGAAGGACTGCGGCAAATAACAGATTGAACGCAAAAGGCGCGGGACTACCCGCGCCTTTTTTATTGCCTCCATATTCGGAAGATGTTTCTAGCCCAGGAATACCTTGACAGAGTTGGCGGGGGTGAGTAAACTGGAAATGACATCCGTCGAATTCCTCCGAAATGGGGGCGCGGAAGAGAGAGGAAGATGGGTATGTTTTGTTATCGATGCGGCGCCCAGCTGACCGGAACAGAAAAATTCTGCGGGCACTGCGGTGCACCGCTGGAAGAGGCCTTGAAGTCTGTGGGCCAGGACCAGACCTCGCCGCCTCAGGATCAGACTCCTCCGGCAGCGGAGCAGCCGGTTCATGAGCCGGAGCCCGCTCCTGTGGAGGAACAGCCTGTCCAGCAGCCTACGGCGCAAGAGCCGGGTCCTGCTCCGGCGCAGGAGCCCCCCATACAGGAGCCGGGAACCCCGCCCGGATGGGGTGTGCCTCCTACCCAACCGCCCCAGCCGGGGCCTGTTTATGCGCCCGGACCCGGCGGACCTGGGAATGGTCAGCCCTCCGCCCCCAAGGGCGGCAAAAAGAAGTGGTTGCTGCCCGTCGTCATTGTGGCGGCCCTGGCGGTGGGCATAGGCGGCTTTTTGCTGTACCGGAATATCAGCACCAATCAGGCCTATCAGCAGGCGGTGGAGCAGGGACGGGACGCCCTGAACCGGGGCAGCTACGCCCAGGCGGTGGACTACTATGAGCAGGCCCGGAATCTGCGGGGCCTGGAGAACGCCGACCGGCTGGCCCTGGCGGAGGCCTATCTGGCCCAGGACAACCGGACAGCGGCGGCCCGGCTGCTGGAAGAGAAGGCCCTCCAGGAGGGGGACGAGCAGTATGCCCTCTACCAGAAGCTGTATGCCATGTGCATTCTATCCCCTGAAGTGGACGATGTGGACACCGACAACTTCCCGGTGGTCACCCTGAAGCTGGACTGTGACCAGCCCTTCCCTCTGGAACTGTCCGAGGTGGGTATCCGGGAGGATGGCCAGGACTGTGAGGTGCAGGAGGTGACCCAGGAGGATGGCCAGGTGGAGATCACCTACCTGACCTTTGACGCCGAGTACAGCGAGGAGCACCGCCAGCCTGTACTCACCTTCTCGGTGGACGGCATCTCCATGGAGCGGGAAGGAGACTACTATACCCCCTACTTCGTGCCCGCCCGGCTGCGTCTGGTGTCCACCGACGTCAGCGAATATCCTGTGGTCCGGGCCTATTTCCAGGTGGTGGACGACTACAGCGGCGAGACGGTGGAGGGCCTGGATTCCAACGCCTTCCGCATCATGGAGCGGGTAGAAGGCGGCGAGTATCTGGCTCGTGAGGTCAAGTCGGTGCTCCCCCTGGAGGGCAACGACGGTCTGAAGATCGATCTGGTGGCCGACAAGAGCGACAGCATCACCGAGTACGACATGGAGAAGATCAAGACCGTTATGACCGAGTTTGTGCAGGAACTGGACTTCGCCCTGGGCGACCGGGCGGAGGTACTGGCCTTTGACTCCATCGTGCAGCAGATGTGTTACTACACCGACGACGTGAGCCTGCTGGTCAACGGCATCAACAATATGTCCACCGACGGCCTCACCGCCTTCTATGATGCGGTGTACGACGGCGTGACCAACGCCACCCTCCAGGGCGGCGCCCGCTGCGTCATCGCCTTTACCGACGGCATGGACAACCGCAGCCGCCACACCCCTGAGGAGCTCATCCGCTACGCCAACACCCAGCAGACCCCGGTGTACATCATCGGCGTAGGCAACTCGGTGGAGACCAGCACCCTGCGCCATATTGCCGAGAGTACCGGCGGCCGCTACTGGTACATTGACGATCTCTACGACCTGGAGGCCATCTTCCAGCAGATCTATGACGAGCAGATGGACTACTATATCGTGGAGTATGAGAGCGACAGCGCCGCCGACAGCTACGCTACCCGTGACCTGCAGGTCAAAGTGTCCGGACAGGGCTACCGGGGAGAGAGCGAACTGACCGTTACCCCGGTACGCAGCATCCGGGACGACGGCGGCGTGGGCGGCGGACACCGCTACGAGCTGTTCAAAGAGAGCCTGACCTGGGAGGAGGCCTCCCGCCGCTGCCAGGAGATGGGCGGCCATCTGGCCACCATTACCTCTCAAGAGGAGATGGACCAGATCACTGCCATGGCGGAGGCCCAGGACGTGAAGTATATCTGGCTGGGCGGTTACACCTCCTATGACGACGCCGGCAACGTGTTTGGCCACTGGGTTACCGGTGAGGCATTCAACTTCCAGGCCTGGTCTGCCAACGAGCCTTCCCGTCAGGATCAGGACGGCACCGAGGAGTGGTACATCATGCTGTGGAACATCAAGGCGGTGGGCGGCTGGTGCTGGAACGACCAGCGCAATGATCCGGTCTCCGCTGTGCCCACCATGGCCGACGGCATGGGCTTTGTGTGCGAATTTGAAGAATAGGAGTATCGGCTGCCATGAAAGGAAAACGATGTGCCAAATCCTCAGGAGGGCGGATTGCTCTGGTGATTGTGCTCCTGGTTGTTGTGGCGGCGGCCGGAGGGATCGCCTGGTGGCTGCTGGGTTCCGGCGGTCCGGCTCCGGCGGCTGAGAGTGCCGACCCGGTGACTTCCGCTCAGCCCACCCCGTCCCCCACACCGGCGCCCACTCCAACGCCCACGCCGGAACCCAGCAGCCA
>NZ_NFHC01000040.1:0-14119 GCF_002161245.1 Flavonifractor sp. An9 | reverse complement strand
CTGGAGATCTACACCGACAAGGACGGCGGCGTCATCTTTAAAAAATACTCCCTCATGGGCGGGCTGGGGGACTTTGCCGGCCATATGTGCGAGACCCTGAACAAGACCACCGGCGAGATCGCCGTCATCACCGACCGGGACAGCTGCATCGCCGTGGCCGGCAGCGGACGGCGGGATCTGGCCGACAAGCAGATCTCTCCCGCCCTGGAGCAGATCATGGAGGGCCGCCAGATCTACCAGCATAAGGAGGGCTCCGCTCCCGTCCCCGTGTGCGAGGGCAACGACACCTATCTGGTGTCCTGCGCCGCCCCCATCCTCTCGGAAGGGGATGTGCTGGGCTGCGTACTCTTTGCCGGTACCGAGGGAGCTCTCCACGACAGCGAGACCCAGTACAAGCTGGTTCAGACCATCGCCGGCTTCCTGGGCCGCCACATGGAGCCCTGATCCTTGTAACAGACCGCCTCCTTTGCTATACTGTGGGCAAAGGAGGCGGTCTTTATGCGTCTGTTTCTGGGCGTGGAGCTGCCAACCGTCTGGCGCGAAGCGCTGGACCGGGGGGCCGCTGCGCTGAAGAAGGCGGGGGTGCGGGCCAACTTCACCCGGCGGGACAACTATCATCTCACACTGGTCTTTCTGGGGGAGACCGACCGGACGGAAGCGGCTGCCGCCGCCCTGGACCAGGTGGACGCGCCCCCCTTTGCCCTCCGCTCCGCCTCTCCCGGCTGCTTTTCCAAAAAGGGCGGAGATATCTGGTGGCTGGGAGCGGAGCCCCTCCCCGGCCTGATGGCCGCCCAGCGGCAGCTGGAGGCCGCCCTGAGAGAGGCCGGTTTTTCCCCGGAACGGCGGCCCTATCGCCCCCACATCACCCTGGCCCGGAAGGTGCGCTCTCCCGCCGGGCTGGAGCCCCTTACCATCCCCGGACTTTTCCCCACCCTGGAAACGGAGGTAAACCGGCTCACCCTCTTCTCCTCGGAGCGGGTGGACGGCGTGCTACGCTACTTGCCTCTGTACCGGGCGGCCCTTTGATATGTAGCGGGCGGAGGCCGCCCGCGCTCAGGCACAGAACCGATGGTTGCCGATCTGGAGGATGAGAGGCCGGCTCCAGATCCAGCTGCTGGTGGCGGTGGCGGGGTTGAAATAATAGATGGCCCCGCCGCTGGGGTCCACCCCGTTGAGGGCGTCCCGGGCCGCCCGCACCGCCGATTCTGCCACTGGCTCATTGAACTGGCCGTCCACCATACAGGTAAAGGCACCCGGCTGGTACACCACTCCGGCGATGGTGTTGGGGAAGGAGGGGTGCTCCACCCGGTTGAGGATCACCGCCCCCACCGCCACCTGGCCGCTGTAGGGCTCCCCCCGGGCCTCCGCCGAGATCACCCGGGCCAGCAGATCCACGCTGGTATCCTGGGTAGGCGAACCCCCGCCCGACATTCCCAGGGCCTTCAGGGTGGCAGGCCCCACGATGCCGTCGGCGGTCAGGCCGTTTTTCCGCTGAAAATACTTGACCGCCTGGGTGGTCTGGCTGCCGAATACCCCGTCTACCGCCCCGTCGTAGTAGCCCCAGTTCTTCAGTTTGGTCTGGATCACCCGCACCTGCTCCCCGCTGGAGCCCTGGCGGTAGGTGGCCGCCTGGGCCTGCTGGGCAAAGGCGATGAGGGAAATGTTGACCGCGAACACCAGAGCCAGTGCCGCGATGCGCCTGCGTCTGTTCATACCTACCCCTCCAATCTCACTGGAGGTAGTGTACGGCGGCAGCGGGCCGGTTATGTGCGCCAATCCCTTCCTGCCTGCATAGGGCCAGTGGTTTTTGGAAATACTGGTACAAAACAGGAAAGGATGTGGGCAGGTGGTACAGGGCGTATCCCGGCAGGTCATTGTGGTGAAATCCCCCGACCCCCGATTTTTTGAACAGGCCATTTTTATCGTGAAGGAGGACGCCTTCGGCAAGGGGGCCTCCGCCGAGGCGGTGCTCCAGGAGGCCCGCCGGGCGGCCGACGGCTACCTCAAGCGCTCCTCCGGCTGGCGGCGGGTGTGCCGGAAGATCCCCGCCCCGGTCTATGCCGCCGGCGGTGCCTTGGGGGCCACCGCGTGCTGGATCCTGGCCCTTCTGCTGTAAACACGGCAGGCGCGAAACGCGCCTGCTTTTTTTCAGGCCAAAAGTGTGGTAGAATGGGTTTACATTGCGGCGCAGTAACGCCGCTCCCGGGAGGACAGCATGAAAAAACTGCTTTTTGTATGTCACGGCAACATTTGCCGCAGCCCTATGGCCGAGTTTGTGATGAAGGATCTGGTCAGGAAGGCAGGGCTGGAGGATCAGTTCACCATTGCCTCCGCCGCCACCAGCGCCGAGGAGATCGGCAACCCGGTGTACCCCCCCGCCCGGCGGAAGCTGGCCGAACATGGCATCAGCTGCTCCGGCCACGCCGCCCGCCAGCTCAATGGGGCGGATTACGGCCGATGGGACCTGTTCCTGGGCATGGACAGCGCCAACCTGCGGAATATGCGCCGGCTCTTTGGCGGCGATCCGGACGGCAAGGTCAAGGCCCTGCTGTCCTATATTGGGGAGGACCGTGACATCTCCGATCCCTGGTACTCCGGCGACTTTGAGGCCACCTGGCGGGATGTGCACGCCGGCTGCTCCGCCCTGCTGGCCGCCCTGACCGGGGAGAAGCTGCCCAAGCTGGTGGTAGTGCTGGGCACCACCGCCTGCGGCAAGAGCGGCCTGGGGGTGGAGCTGGCCAAGCGCTTTGGCGGTGAAATCGTGTCCGCCGACTCCCGGCAGGTGTACACCGGCCTGGACCTGGGCACGGGCAAGGTGACCGAGGAGGAGATGGACGGTGTGCCCCACCATATGCTGGACGTGGTGGCCCCCAACCAGCCCTACTCGGTGGCCGACTTCCAGGTGGGGGCCTACGCCGCTATCGACGACATTCTGTCGCGGGGGAAGGTGCCCTTCCTGGTGGGAGGCTCCGGGCTGTACGTCCGGGCTGTAACCGAGGGCTTTGCCTTCACCGATGCCACCCCCGACCCCGCCCTGCGGGCGGAGCTGGAGGGCAAGACCGCTGCGGAACTGTACGCTATCCTGCGGGAGAAGACGGGGGTCACCCTGGCCAACGGGGAGGAGAACAACCACCAGCGGTTGGTGCGCTCAGTGGAGAAGGCTCTGGCCGACGGCTGGGAGGCACCTCAGGCCCATCCCCGCTACCGCTGCCTGCTGCTGGGGGTAAACTTCCCCCGGGAAACAGTATGTCATCGCATCGACGACCGGCTCCAGGCCCGCATTGACGCGGGTATGATCGAGGAGGTGGCCGGTCTGCGGGAAGCTGGAGCCACCGACGAGTTCCTGGAAGGCCTGGGGCTGGAGTATCGCTACATTCTCCGCTACCTGAAGGGGGAGATCCCCTCTCTGGACGCTCTGAAGGACGAGCTGGGGCGGGCCATCAAGCGCTTTGCCAAGCGGCAGGTCCAGTGGTTTAACCGGGATAAGGACGTGCTGTGGCTGGACATGGAGGGGGATTTCCTCACCCAGGCCACCCAGGCGGTGGAGCGGTTTTTGAAGGGCCAGTAAAAAGAACCTGTCATAACGCAAATACAGTGTACAGTATTTCTGTCTAAATAGACATATAGAGCCACTAACGCCCCCATTTCATTCTCTTCTTTGAAAAATACATAAAAGCACTTTCGCACTGACACCACATGGAATGTCAGTGCGAAAGTGCTTTTGTACGCTCTTATGCGGATTATGGGGGTAGCTGTGGTCAAAATTATTTTTCTTCACTTTCTGTTATGATCCTTATTCCTCGCTGACCGGCGGTCTAAAACACTGTATAGTATTGAGTGCGATCCCCCATTATAGCAGGCAATAATAATCAGAAAGAGGTTAGTCCCATGTTTTACTAATCGTTTCTATTTTATGCACTTCCCCTTTATGTGTTACAATACTCTGATTGCGCTCACAGTTTACCGTGTCTCCTATCTTTACCTGCTCATAGTCACTTTCACTGCACGATAGAGTAAATTGTTCGCCGGTTGCTTCTTGAATCACAATATAATGGTCATCCCTGGACTCAGACTTATCTATAATTGTGACTTCTCCTGCCATTGGATAGTAACTTTTTTGCACATAGTAAACCCGATATGCAGCATAGCTTCCACCGACCACGGCCACAACTACAACCAATAGTGCGGCTACCAAAAGAATCTTTTTATGGCTTTTCATTGCAATTCCTCCTTCATTAAACTAGGACCTGGCACTTTTCTCCCTAATACATTGTTATATACAAGTATTATACCATGTGCCACTCATATTTGCAAAAGGAGCTTATTATGAAAAAGTTATTGTCATTTTTACTGTCTCTCGCTCTTTGTGTTTCCCTTGGCATCCCAGCCTTTGCAACCGATAATACGACCAATAGTAATATCATTCCAGATAGCGAAGTCCAACGCTACGCATTGCACTTTATGACCACTTCACAAAACAACGAGGCCATAACCATTGATAATTTTATACATCTATATGATTCTAGTGATCAACTCACCGGCTACTATGTAACCTTTACCGATAATGGGACTGCTGCCGGATATGTATTACTGAGTCTAATTTCCGGCGAAGATCCCATTGTGGAATTTGCTTTTGAGGGATCTGGGCCGCTGACTACCAATTCTGCTTTGAATGAACTTATTCCAATCACCAACAGCCTTACCAGTAACTCCGAGCACGACGCCAAAATCCTTTATACCGGAGCAGGTCAGCTTTATGTTCAGAACCAATGGGGTTCTCTGTACTCCGTTTATGATCAAAGCGATCTCCACGCGGCCAACAGTATTTCTTCGGGTAGTGAAGTCAATATTTATAATGGTATTATTGACTGGTCCGAAGCCAACATTAAAGATGGCTCTACATTCATGATAAAGAAATTTGGCGCAGGCGATGATTACTGGTTGATGTCTCAATTTTCCTCAGGTGGCGTTTGCACCCCTACCGCTGCAACCAATGTACTCTGGTATTGGGGTAAACAGCGTGGCTGCTCCAGTGTTATGAACAGAGTTTCTTCCGAAAGTTCGGACTCTAATAAAGCAAAAGCTATTTTTGACATTTTGTTTGAAACCATGGTAACCAGCACTGAACATGGGACTCTCGATGTCAATATAATAGACGGATACGCTTCTTTCTTCCGCGAGCCATCTGGCAAAGGAACTTGGTCATATAAGATGCTCTCCGATGGTTCTTCTTATAGTACTTACCAAACAGCTCTCAAAGATCATTGTCCAATTCATCTTGTGCTCCATACCAACGATAGTATCTTTGATAAGGGTGAAGGACATTGTGTAATGAATTTCGGTTATGCCGAAAGCAACACTGGCGCCAAATACCTGTTTGTTATGGATGGTTGGAATACGAATGGTCGTTTTGTGAAATTTGACTACTATCCCTACTTCTTTGGGTACAAAATTTGGGTTGCATAACATATTTCTTCCGCCGGAAACCCTCAAATGCGCCCTCCTGTTTCCTACCTTTATTTTACAAAATAAACGGCTGCAGCCGGAAAATTAGGTGGAATAAACTGGGGGTGAACTTCCCCCGGGAAACAGTATGTCAGCGCATCGACGACCGGCTCCAGGCCCGCATTGATGCGGGCATGATCGAGGAGGTGGCCGGTCTGCGGGAAGCCGGGGCCACCGACGAGTTCCTGGAGGGTCTGGGGCTGGAGTACCGCTACATCCTCCGCTACCTGAAGGGGGAGATCCCCTCTCTGGACGCTCTGAAGGACGAGCTGGGCCGGGCCATCAAGCGCTTTGCCAAGCGGCAGGTCCAGTGGTTCAACCGGGACCGCGACGTGCTGTGGCTGGATATGGAGGGGGATTTCCTCACCCAGGCCGTCCGGGCGGTGGAACAGTTTTTGAAAGAGCCTTAAACGCAAAAGCCGCTGCGGAAGCTTCCGCAGCGGCTGTTTTAGTTTGGATGTTATCCCTCGGGCAGGGGCACCCGGCGGTGCTCCACCGGCCCCCAGGCGGGCAGGGGCAGGCCCTGCATGGCCCCGAACACCCGGCTCTTCAAACCGGGGTACTGCTGGTCCAGGGTGTGGATCAGCTCCTTGACCTCCTGCCGCTTGGTGTAGCCGTCGGCGGGGCAGGGATTGAACACCACCGGCAGGTGGTTGCGCTGGGCGGCGTTGCGGATAAGCCCCTCCCCGCAGTAGAGCATGGGCCGGATCTGGCTGATGCCCATCCGGTCCAGCCAGGTCACCGGCTGGAAACAGGACAGCCGTCCCTCGTAGAACAGGGACAGGAAGAAGGTCTCCACCGCGTCGTCAAAGTGGTGGCCCAGGGCGATCTTGCTGATGCCCCGCTCCTTGATGGCGTTGTGGAGGGCGCCCCGCCGCATTTTGGCGCACATGGAGCAGGGATTTTTCTCCTTCCGCAGGTCGAAGATAATATGGTGGATCTCGGAGGGCAGCAGAGTGAAGGGCACGCCAATCTGCTCACAGTAGGCGGCCACCGGGGCAAAGTCCATCCCCTCTCCCCCGTCCACATGGCCCATGTCCAGGGTATAGGCCTCCACGGTGAAGGGCTTGGGATAGAACTCCCGCAGCCGGGCCAAAGCGGTGAGCAGCACCAGAGAATCCTTGCCGCCGGACACCCCTACGGCAATGCGGTCTCCGGCCTGAATCATGTCGTAATCCTCCACACAGCGGCGGACATAGCTCAAAATCTTGTTCATAGGCACCTCAAAAAATTGAAAATCGAAATGGAGCATTCAAGAGAAAAAAAGAGATATCACGCGATTTCAAGAGCATACACTTTTTCTATTTAAAAAAATCGGAAAACGTGTTGACACTCCGTGGCCAAGGTATTATAATACAAAACGCTCCAATCGTAAAGATTGGGGCCTGTATTCTGTTTAGACATATTTTTTAAGATATCATCAAAATTGGAGGTTTCACCATGTCCACTTTTATGGCCAACAAGGGGAACATCGTCCGCAAGTGGTATATCCTCGATGCGGCTGGTAAGCCCCTGGGCAAGACTGCCGCTACCGCGGCCAACCTGCTGCGCGGCAAGCACAAGCCCGAGTATACTCCTCACGCTGACTGCGGCGACTTCGTCGTGGTCGTCAACGCCGAGAAGGCCGTTCTGACCGGCAAGAAGCTGGAGCAGAAGTACTACCGCACCCACTCCGGTTGGGTGGGCGGCCTGAAGGAGACCCCCTACCGCCTGCTGATGCAGCAGAAGCCCGAGCTGGCCATGCGTGTGGCCATCCGCGGCATGATGCCCCGCAACATCATCACCAAGGATTCTCTGTCCCGCCTGCACATCTACCGCGGCGCCGAGCATCCCCACAACGCCCAGAAGCCCGAAGCCTGGGCGGCCAACTAAGCAGGAGGTACAAAGGAATGTATAAGAGCAAGAAGCCTTATCTGTATGGCACCGGCCGCCGGAAGTCCTCCGTGGCCCGCGTGCATCTGTTCCCCAACGGCACTGGTGCTATCACCATCAACGGCCGTGATATCGACGATTACTTCGGCCTGGAGACCCTGAAGCTGATCGTGCGTCAGCCTCTGGCCACCACCGACACCCTGGGCAAGGTGGACATCGAGACCACCGTTACCGGCGGCGGCGTGACCGGCCAGGCCGGCGCCATCCGTCACGGCATCGCCCGTGCCCTGCTGCAGGTCAACCCCGAGTACCGTGCTGCCCTGAAGGCTGCCGGCTTCCTGACCCGCGATCCTCGTATGAAGGAGCGTAAGAAGTATGGCCTCAAGGCTGCCCGTCGCGCTCCGCAGTTCAGCAAGCGCTAAACTTTATCAAAAGTGGTCAAAAACCCCGGAACTACGCGGTTTCCGGGGTTTTTCCTTTTCAAATGGTTTGACGCAATTTGACAGAACGAAGCCTCTTTTAACCCGTTTTCTATGGGTTAAATGGTGGACAACCACCCCAAAAAGAGGGCTTATGGGTTAAAAAATAGGACAACCGAGACGCGATTTTGGGATGCCAAGGGGATGTTTATTTATACATCTCCAAGAGACCTTTTTCGTGAAAACGGTTTGTCTGAATTTGACCTAATTTGAACAAAAGAGAATAAATCTAATCGCCAAGCGCTCAGTATTTTCTACTGGGCGCTTTTTGCGTTTCCGGGGAATTTCATTCCGGGATAAGAAAAGGCCGTCACTTTCAATTTTTGAAGTGGCGGCTTTTTCTATTTCCAGAAGCCATAGAACAATTCAGAAATGAGGTGAAGTCATTGAACACGCAAATCATCGCCATCGCCAACCAGAAAGGCGGCGTTGGCAAGACAACCACCTGCGCGAACCTGGGGATTGGGCTGGCGCAGGCCGGAAAGAAAGTGCTGCTGATCGACGGGGACCCGCAAGGCAGCCTGACCATCAGCCTGGGCCACCCCCAGCCGGACAAGCTGCCCTTTACCCTGTCCGACGCGATGGGCCGTATCCTGATGGACGAGCCGCTGCGCCCCGGCGAGGGCATCCTGCACCACCCGGAGGGCGTTGACCTGATGCCTGCCGACATCCAGCTCTCCGGCATGGAGGTCTCCCTGGTGAACGCCATGAGCCGTGAGACCATCCTGCGGCAGTATCTGGACACGCTCAAGGGACAGTATTCCCATATCCTGATTGACTGTCAGCCCTCCCTGGGTATGCTCACGGTCAATGCCCTGGCCGCCGCCAACAGGGTCATAATCCCCGTCCAGGCGGAGTATCTGCCTGCCAAGGGCCTGGAACAGCTGCTCCAGACCGTAAACAAGGTGAAGCGGCAGATCAATCCCAAGCTCCAGATCGACGGCATCCTGCTGACGATGGTGGATAACCGCACCAACTTTGCCAAGGAGATCGCTGCCTTGCTGCGGGAGACTTATGGCAGCAAAATCAAGGTGTTCCGCACCGAGATTCCCCATTCCGTCCGGGCAAAGGAAATCAGCGCCGAGGGCAAGAGCATTTTTGCTCATGACCCCAATGGCAAGGTGGCCGAGGGGTACAAAAATCTGACCCAGGAGGTGATAAAACTTGAAAAGCAGCGCGAAAAAAGTAGAGCTTGCTCCATACGATGATTTGTTTTCCACCGAGGAAAGCCGCCAGGATGCCAAGCTGGAGAAGATACAGGAAATTCCGCTGTCTGAGCTGCACCCATTTAAGGGGCATCCCTTCAAAGTCAAGGATGACGAGGCCATGATGGAGACCGCCGACAGCGTTCGGCAGTATGGTGTTCTGGTTCCGGCGATCGCCCGCCCGGACCCGGAGGGCGGCTATGAGCTGGTTGCCGGTCACAGGCGGCACCGGGCCAGTGAGCTGGCCGAGAAAGAAACCATGCCTGTCATTGTCCGAGACCTGGACGATGATGCTGCCACTATCATCATGGTGGACAGCAACTTACAACGTGAAAGCCTGCTCCCCAGCGAAAGGGCCTTTGCTTACAAGATGAAGCTGGAGGCTATGAAACACCAAGGCGCACGGGGGGACTTAACTTCGTCCCAACTTGGGACGAAGTTGCGTGCAGATGAATTGTTGGCGCAGCAGGCTGGTTCGAGTAGGAACCAGGTGCAGCGCTATATCCGCCTGACGGAGCTGATTCCCGAACTGCTGGATATGGTCGATGAAAAGAAAATCGCCCTCAATCCGGCTTATGAGCTGTCCTTTCTCAAAAAAGAAGAACAGCGGGATTTGCTGGACGCGATGGACAGCGAACAGGCTACCCCCTCTCTCTCCCAGGCTCAGCGACTCAAGAAATACAGCCAGGAGGGACATCTGACCCTCGATATGATGCGCGTCATCATGGGTGAGGAAAAGAAAAGTGATCTCGACAAAGTGACTTTCACCTCCGACACCCTGCGGAAGTATTTCCCCAAAAGCTATACGCCCCAGCGGATGCAGGAAACCATTATCAAACTGCTGGAGGCGTGGCAGAAGAAGCGCCAGAGAGACCAGGAACGATGAAAGGAGCCGCCTATGAGGGATATTTCAGCCCGTGAGCTGAAAGGACACAATATCTTGGCCGTAGAGCGTTTTCAGGACAGCACCCGCTGGATGATCGAGTTTTCCGTTCAGCGCCCTTGTTCCTACGGCTGCCCCGGCGATGATATGCGGCTGTTTCTTACGGAGGACGGGTATCAGGCCGCCCTCGTAAGCCAGAAGCGTCGGGAAATCAAAATCAAGCGGTATGCCCGTGTGATCGAGGGCCATGTGCTCGACTTCAAACCGGACAAGCGCCGCCGCCACCCGTAAACTCATTATCACTACGAAAGGAAAGGAATGAATATGTGTACTGTCCAGAGCATCAAAGATGCCATCCGGGAAAGTTGCCAGTCCCAGTATGATATGGAATCCACCGACATTGACCGGGTTTTGCAGACCCTCCCGTTTTCGGAGCATGAGCCGATGTTCAGTCATCCGCCGAAGTACAAGCGTCCTTACCGGCCCTGGCAGAACAACAAAAACAGCTGAAAGCCACAGTCTTTTTCACGAAGGATTGTGGCTTTTTTCATGCCCTAAAATTAGAAAGGAGTGAAGTCAATGGCCGTTTTTCGCATTGAACGGACCAAAGATTATACCGTGATGAGCAATCATCACCTGCGGAACCACGAACTATCCCTCAAGGCAAAGGGGCTTCTTTCCATGATGTTATCCCTGCCTGATGACTGGAACTATACTACCCGTGGACTTGCGAAAATCTGCAAGGAGGGCGTTGATGCCATCGGCAGTGCGCTGCGGGAGTTGGAAACCGCCGGTTACATCGTGCGGAACCAGCTGCGGGACCAACAAGGCCGGATCAGCGACACCGAGTATGTGATTTATGAGAAACCCCAGCCCAGGCAGCCAGAAACGCCAAGGCCGGATACGGCTGTACCAGATACGGCTTCACCAGATACGGAAAACCCGTATCTGGATAAACCGGATACGGAAAAGCCCGCAGAATTAAATATAGAGAAACCAAATACTCAAAAACAAAATACTCATGGAGCAAGTACCGATTCCATTCCCTTCCGGGAAACAGCGGCAGCACAGCTGCCGGAACGGAAAGGAAGGGATGCGATGTCTGTCTCAGAGATAGAAAATTATCGGGAATTGATTCTGGAGAACATCGAGTATGACTATCTGTGCAGAGAGTTTTCGACCTACCGTGAGGACCTGGACGAGATTGTGGAGCTGATGGTGGAGACCGTTTGTGCCAAACGTAAAACCACTCGGATCGCTGGCAGCGACTTTCCCCATGAAGTCGTGCGCTCCCGGTTCTTGAAGCTGGATAGCGAGCATATCCGATTTGTCATGGACGGTATGCAGAAAAACACCACGGAGGTCCGCAATATGAAACAGTATTTGCTTGCAGTGCTGTTCAACGCGCCCACCACGATCAGCAATCACTACACCGTACAAGTCAATCACGATATGAACACAGGCGGCTGGTAAACAGCCGCTTTTCTGTTGCCCGGCAATACCGGGAGAAAGGATTTTGCCATGAAACGACCTCTTGCCTACATTACGGCTCCCTGGAGCAACAACCAGTATGAGAACGCCGAGAACGCTGCCACCTACTGCCGCCAGGTGTACGACGCCGGGTATTCGCCCATCTGCCCGGTTCTGTTCTTGTCCACCTTCCTCAAGGACGAGATTCCCCAGGAACACAAGGACGGGCTGGATATGGTGCGAGACTATCTGCGCCGGTCCCATGTGCTGGTGGTCTGCGGCCACGGCATCGACGAGACCGTGAAGAATGACATCGCCACCGCTGAGCGCCTGCGGATCACCGCTACCACCCTGGACGGTATCCTGACTGTGAAAGGCCAGGGACGCGGGAAAGGAGGTGCGCGCCATGCCTGAGCGTAAGACCGTGGGCCAGCTGATGGAGGAAATGCGGCTCAAGGCCGGGGCGCAGAACTACCACGGCCATGAGTACATGGATTTGGAGCGGTTTGCCGAGGACACCCGGCACATGATTATCTTCGATGTGCTGACCCACGATTCGCCGGTGGGCTGGAAAGGCGAACGGACCCGCCTGTTTCTGACGGAGGCCGGATACCAGAAAAGCCTGGAGAACCAGGAAAAGGGCCACATCAAGATTCTCAGCCATGCCAAGGTGCGCCAGGGACATCTGTACTATGACCGCTCCGATCAGCTGCGTTGAAAGGAGCCTGCCATGATGAAATACCTGCTGCGGCGGCTGGTGGTCCCGCCTTAGTATCAAGCGCCACCCCTGCAAAATCCGTGGAAAGGAGGCGATGACCTATGCAGGAGGAAGTGGAAAACAGGACTTTGACGCTGGTAGTCAGCGGAACAAAGTTTACCGGGCGGCTGTTTAAGGCCGCCATCACCAAGTACCTTGCCCACCGCAAGGAAAAGAAGCTGCAAAAGCAGAAAAGCCGGGATACCCCCGTGATTCCCCACGGCAAACAGACGGTGAAGCAGCTGATCGGCCAGAATCAGGGCGTTTCCAACATCGAGATCACCGACCCCTCCATCAAGGAGTTTGAAAAGATCGCCC
This sequence comes from Flavonifractor sp. An9, assembly GCF_002161245.1. Lineage (NCBI taxonomy): Bacteria > Bacillati > Bacillota > Clostridia > Eubacteriales > Oscillospiraceae > Flavonifractor > Flavonifractor sp. An9. The sequence goes on along the minus strand of NZ_NFHC01000040.1, from coordinate 1,630 downwards.
GGAAATACGGCGTTGACTATGCGGTGAAGAAGGACCGCAGCAGCTCCCCGCCCAAGTACCTGATCTTTTTCAAAGGCCGCGATGCGGATGCCCTGACCGCTGCCTTTACCGAGTACACCGGCAAGAAGGTCAGAAAGGCGCAGAAAACAGAGCGTCCGTCCGTGCTGGCAAAGCTGAGCCAGTTCAAAGAGCTGGTGAAACACGCCGTTGTGGACCGGAACAAGCGGAAGGAGCTGGAACGATGAAGATGAAAAAGCAACTTGACATCAAAAAGCTCCTTTTGCTGAATATGCCCTATATCCTGATGGGGCTGTTCGCAACCAACTTCGGTGAAGGATGGCGGATGGCCGTGGGTGCGGACGCTTCGGCAAAAATGCTTTCGTTCTTCTCCACGCTGCCGGTGGCGCTGGCCAGCTGGTGGCCCAGCCTGCACCCTTTGGACCTGCTGGTGGGGCTGTGCTGCGGCGCTGGCCTGCGATTGGCCGTGTATCTCAAAAGCAAGAACGCCAAGAAGTACCGGCACGGTATGGAGTATGGCAGCGCCCGCTGGGGCACCCATGAGGACATCGCACCCTACATCGACCCGGTGTTCCAGAACAATGTGATTCTGACTAAAACCGAGAGCCTGACCATGAACAGCCGCCCCAAGGACCCCAAGACCGCCAGAAACAAAAATGTGCTGGTGATCGGTGGCTCCGGTTCCGGCAAGACCCGCTTCTGGCTGAAACCGAACCTGATGCAGATGCACAGCTCCTATGTGGTGACAGACCCAAAAGGCACCATCCTGGTGGAGTGCGGCAAAATGCTTCAGCGCGGCACACCCAAGCTGGGCAAGGACGGCAAGCCCATGAAGGATAAGCACGGCAAGGACATCTATGAGCCTTATCGGATCAAAGTCCTCAATACCATCAACTTCAAGAAGTCCATGCACTATAATCCCTTTGCCTACATCCACTCCGAAAAGGACATCTTGAAACTGGTCACGACGCTGATCGCCAACACCAAGGGCGAGGGCAAGGCCGGGGACGATTTTTGGGTTAAGGCCGAGACGCTTTTGTACTGCGCCCTCATTGGGTATATCCACTACGAGGCCCCGGTGGAGGAACAGAATTTCTCCACCCTCATCGAGTTCATCAACGCGATGGAGGTCCGGGAGGATGACGAGGAGTTCAAGAACCCCGTGGACCTGATGTTTGACGCGCTGGAGGCAGAGAAGCCCAACCACTTCGCCGTCCGTCAGTACAAAAAGTACAAGCTGGCTGCGGGAGATGTATGCTCTAAGTGACTTCTTAATCATGGTTTTTGTCATGGTTAGTGAAGCAGTCACTTAGAGCATTTTCATTTCAGGAGGTACAGCCATGAGAAACGAGAAAATCACCCCTCTGTATGAGCGTTTGAGCCGCGATGATGAGTTACAGGGCGAGAGTAACTCCATATCGAACCAGAAAAAGATGTTGGAGGACTTTGCCCGCCGGAACGGGCTGCCGAACCCCACCCACTTCACCGATGATGGCGTATCAGGAACCCGCTTTGACCGTCCCGGCTTTCTGGCGATGATGGAGGAAGTCGAGGCCGGACGGGTGGAGGCCATCGTCATAAAGGACATGAGCCGCCTGGGGCGCGACTATCT
>NZ_NFHC01000004.1:0-163967 GCF_002161245.1 Flavonifractor sp. An9 | reverse complement strand
ACAAGCCCAAGGAGTGATTGGTCAGCCAGTTGCTCCTCTCATTGTAGCTTAGGCACGAGATGGAGGGAAAGCCGGACTGGCTGTCCGGCTTTCCTGTCCAAATTTATTGTAATAGGAGAGAAAATGAAACAGCTTGGCAATTTGGCTGTGGTCTGCGCCCAGCGCCCTGATGTGCTGATGCAGATTTATGGCAGCGAGGTAAGCGTTCATGTGAGAGAAGGGCCGGAACGGGCCGTCTTCTCCACAAAATGGGATGATGATGAGGCGATCCAGCACATCATCCGGGAACTGAATTTTGGCCGGTATGCCCCGGACAGGGAAAGGATGGTGCGGCATGATTAAAAACCTGAACCAGCTCAAACGCGCTCTTCGGCCTGGTATTCGTCTGGAAGTCACCGGCCATTGCCGCCCTTCCTGTATCGGGCAGCTGCGGGAAGTCACATGGGTCAACACCCAGGGCTTCTACACCAAGATACTGACCCCGCCTGATCCCCGGATCAATGCGGCAAATGACGGGCGCGGTTCCCTCATTTGGTGGGGGCCGGCCGGCACATGGGAATTTGAGGACGGCGTATGCAGTTCTTATACTTACGGCAAACATACGGCGGAGGCACTGATTATGGCCTTTCGCGTTTTAGAAAAGGAGGCGGCCTGATGGACCAGAATTTGTTAATGAAGCAGCGGGAGCTGAACGACCGGCTCAACCGCTACCGGAATGAGTATTACAATCTCAACAGCCCCAGCGTCAGCGATGCGGTCTATGACCGATTGTTTGAGGAGCTGCAGGACCTGGAAAGTGCAACGGGCGTCCAGATGTCAAATTCGCCCACCAATACCGTGGGATACCCGGCGGTCAGCAAACTGGAAAAAACAAATCACTCGATTCCGCTGCTGTCTCTGGATAAAGTGAAGAATGCGGAGGATTTGTGCCGCTTTATGGGAGAGCATCAGGTGATGTTCATGCTCAAGTTGGACGGCCTTACCATCAAGCTGACCTATGAAGGGGGCAAATTGGTGGAGGCAGCTACCCGGGGCGACGGTGATGTGGGCGAAATCGTGACCCACAACACCCGCGCTATTGGCGGCATCCCCGAGAATATCCAATATGAAGACCGCCTGGTGGTCACCGGCGAGGCGTTCATCCGCCCCAGCGATTTTGAACAGCTGAAGACCACTCTGGTGGACAGCGATGGGAAACCCTACAAGAACGGCCGCAATCTGGCGGCCGGCTCAGTGCGCCTGTTTGACGCCGGGACCTGTCTGGGACGGCGACTGATGTTCATGCCGTTCAATGTGCTGGAGGGCATGGAGGAATTGCCTCGCAAGTCGGAGCGCCTCAAGGCGCTGCGGCCGCTGGGCTTTCTGCCCTGCAAGTACATGGTCACCAAGCGCCCTTTGACGCAGAAGGAAACCGAGGACGGTATCCGTCAGCTCAAGGAGTATGCGGCGGACGCTGATATTCCCATCGACGGTATCGTTATTACTTACAACGACATCGCGCTGTCCAAAAGCTGCGGGCGCACGGGCCATCACTACAAGGACGGCCTTGCCTTCAAATTTGAGGATGATTTGTTCCAGACAAAGCTCCAGACGATTGAATGGACGCCCGGCCGCACCGGCGAGATTGCCCCGGTTGCCATTTTTGAGCCGGTGGAGATCGACGGATGCGAAGTGTCCAGAGCCAGCCTGCACAACCTGTCCTTCATTGAGGATCTGGAATTGGCGCCGGGCTGCCGTATCCTGGTGAGCAAACGAAACATGATCATTCCCCATGTGGAGGAAAACCTGGACCGGGGCAATTTTTCTATGGATGCCGTGATCCCGCACCAGTGCCCCTGCTGCGGAGAGCCGACCAGAATCCACGAAACCAGTGGCCGCGGTGAAAACGGTGAGGAACGGGTCATCAAGACCCTGTTCTGCGACAACGCCGCCTGCGAGACCCGGCGCCTTAAACAATTCGTCCATTTTGTGAGCAAAAAGGCCATGAACATTGAGGGACTGTCGGAAGGAACGCTGGAAAAGCTGATTGGCCGCGGCTGGATTCACAGCTATCTGGACATTTACCGCCTGGACCAGCATAGGGACGAGATCATCCGAATGGAAGGCTTTGGCGAAAAATCCTGGCAGCGTCTTTGGGACGCCATCCAGCAGAGCCGCAGCACGACATTCGAGCGGTATGTTATCGCTATGGACATCCCGATGATTGGCAATACCGCCAGCAGAGCACTTTGCCGGGAATTTCACGGCAGTCTGGATGAATTCCGGGATGCCGTCTATGGAGGCTATGACTTCCGGCAGCTCCCGGACTTTGGGGAGACGCTGCACAACAACATTCAGGAATGGTTCAACGAGGAAGAAAATTTCTGTATTTGGGAGGAATTGCAGCTGATGATGAACATTCAGAAACCGGTGGAGGCCAACAACCAGACTATCAACAGGGACAATTCTTTTTCCGGAAAGACCATTGTGGTCACGGGAAAGGTCGAGCCTTACACCCGCAACGAGATGAACAGCCTGATCGCCTCATTGGGGGCAGTGGCCGGCAGTTCGGTGACCCGCAAGACCGATTATCTGGTCTGCGGCGAGAAAGCCGGCAGCAAGCTGTCCAAGGCGCGGGAACTGGGTATCCCGGTGCTGACGCCGGAAGAATTTTTCTGCATGGCCGGTGTGGCTTAACACGCCGGGTCATCAGAGTTTGACAATGGGGAGAGGGCGATCTGCGCCCTCTCCCTATATTTTTATGGAGGAACACCATATGGAAAGAAAGTATTTCATCCCTGTTGTCAATCGCGTTTACACCAACCGCAATGACAGGCAATACCGCTGCACCGGCGTTGTAGAGAGCAGCCGCCCGTGGGAAACGGTAGCCTATTTCACAAGGCTGTCCGACGGCTGGAGCCTGACTGCGCACGGACCGCAAATTTACGAAGATGGGACGATTGAATGGAACTATTCTACCGGCGGGCATTGGCCGCAGTGAAAAGGAGGGAAATATTGTGACCCAAGAAATTATACCTGCATACAGCACCTTCCAGAAGGACATAGATCTTACGCTGTATCACGCCTTTTCTGAATTGGTCGTACAGACAGCCCAGGACGGTGAGGCGAGAATCCTTTACCGTCAGCTGGAAGCGAGACAAATCTGGCAGGAAGATCAGAATGTTTCCAGCTATTTTGAAGCTTACAGCCTGCGCTATCCCGGCGAAGTGCTGGAACGCTTCGAGGAAAAACTGGGGACAGACATACGCATCCTGCGCGCGCTGGCGCTGGCCCTGGGCTACACCCGCCGATGCCAGGCCGACACAATGTTTGTGGGCAATCAGCGGAACGATTTTATTCAAAAACTTCGCAGGACCGCCGGGACGGATGTTTACCTGCAAGGTGCGCTCTATCTGCTGGAAACCGACGCTTTCCGGCGCCGCACGCGGCTGGATGAACTGGCCGCCAGGGAATACGCCAGGACGGAGGAGGCTCTGTTTGTGCTCTCCCTGTTTAATGATCCGGAGACCGGCTATCAGGCCATGCGGCCGCAGCTGACGCGGCTGTTTGGACCAGAAAGGACGATTTCTATGGCACGGGATTTCGGCGTGCTGGAATGGTTCATCCGTTTCTACGCTGAAGAGGCAAAACGCTATCGGGGAAAAAACGATCTGGTATTGCGGACGCTGATGAAGCTGCCCTACATGAACATGAAGCCGGACAGCCGGGAATTTTCGGTTTTGCATACTGCCGGGTACAGCATGGAAGAGATCACAATGGCAAATTCCCTGGCGGTGTGGGCCGACCGGATACCGGACCGGCTCTCATCCAAAGGCATTGTGGCGGAAAAGATCGCGGTGGCCTGCGTCCGAATGCTGCTGAACGGCCCGGATGGACAGCCGGAAGAGATCTATGCGTACATCAGCTGGCTGTTCCAGGTTTACAAGAAATTTGAGGTCAGGTACGAGGGATATCAGGATCTCTGGGCAGCCATCCAGACGGGGCTTGCACCCACAGCCCCCCAGACTATCCTCTGGATGAATCAAACAATTAAAAGACAGTTCCCTTATCGCTTCGATGTCTTCGACCCGCGATACGACATTCTGGCAAACGAGCTGAGTAATGAGGAATATGCGGAACTGTTTACCATGCAGATGCTCCGTTCCCGTGCGGCGATCCCGCTGCGGCGCTGGCTTACGCGGTATCAGGCCCTGACTGGTGTGGAGTATATTGAGTATTTTAACAAGCGCCATTGGCTTACGCTTCGCAGCTTTGTTTTGCTGGTGGAGCGAAAGGAGATCAATTTGTGGCAGTTTTTTGAGCAGCACAAGGGGGACGGGGCTCGTGCCCATCCTCTGGAGCTTTTAGAGGAATATGCGCTGAAAATCTCCAGCTGGCGGTGCTTTCGGTTCGCGCAAAAGCTGTTCAGCCAGTACACTTTCTCCCAGCTACAGGAAATTTTCGGAGATAACTTTTATTTCCACCAGAAGTTTGTCAAGAAGGAAAGCTATTATAACAAAAAAGTCCAATCATTCTCTATGGTCCGGCCATTCTTGACAGCGGAGCAGCACCGCCAGCTTTATGACTGGATCGATGCCTCGCTCTTTCAGACAGAGCCGGAATACTATGATTCGTTTGTCCTCTGTGCCCTGAAGGCCCCGGTGATCCAGCGCATCTATGACAAACCGCTGCTGGCGTCTGTGCTGCGGCAGCTTCTGACACACGATGCCTGCGGTGGCTACGAAGTAAATCAGTTAAAGGAGCGGTTCTATTCCAAGGAAGAAATGGAGGCCGACCGAAAAGCCACCGCCGAACAGGAAGAACAGGAAAAGGAACGCCAGTGGCAGCAGCAGGTCATGAAATGTCAGGAGAAACTGGCAAGTTGCTATAATGGCAGCGCGGAATCCCTGATCCAGTTCATGCACGGATATCATTTTGGTGAGATCAGGAAAGCTGCGCTGGGTATGGTCTATGAAAAATTGCTGGAATGGCCGGCAGGCTGCGCTCAGACCCTTGAGGCGGCGGAAATGTGGAAATTTTTTGAGCTGTGCGGAAGTCTTGTGATGTATGAGCCTCGGCCGCGCAGAGAGATATTGACAATGGTGCAAACCATCGTAGGAGGTGAAGCAGCATGACAAACACATTGAAACATTTAGCCCTGCTCGCCCGCATGGAGAGCAGCGGCCTGAAATTGGGATTGACGGGAAAATTCCCGGAGGATGCCCTGGACCAGACCTGCGAGCGGGTGGAGTCTTTTCAATTACAGAACAGGCTCCGCACCGGCAATGACAATGCGCAAATTCAGAAGGAACTTGTACGGACGCCGGAATTTGCGGCGCTCTACCATGCGCTGTGCAATGATGGGGTGGATGACCGGTCGATCACAAGTATGCTCCAGTCGGCTATAACCTGCGATGAGCAGTTGACGCAGTATCCCAAAGAACAAGTGCTGGCGGCAGCGGGAACGGATATCCCTTTGTCCCTGCGATTTTATTACATGAAATTCTACCTGCCGTTTATCAAGTATGAGGAAGAAGGAGAGGCCATCATTGACAACATCAATGCCTTCCCGGCCACAGAACGGGAGGAATTATCCGCATTGACGGACGCACAGAAGAACATGATGCGGCAGCCGTTTCTCGGCCCGTACCTGTTCAACTGGAACAACAATACGCGCGAGGCGCTGGAGCTGCTGGAACAGAACCAGCCTCTTCAGCGGGTCCTGACACTGCTCTACCGGCAGGGGGTGGCGCTTGATCTGAACGCGGCACGGCTCAAAGACCTTTGCTGGGTAGAGACGGCCGATGTGATGAAATTCCGCCGCCTGCTGGCCGCCTTTGAATATGATACCGAAGACCTCGATGCCTTTTTTGAGCGGTGGCTGGAAAATCATGCGGGGCAGTATGACCTTAACTGGTTTATCTCGCACACAGCGCCGCTGGACAAAGGACAGCGGCAGGAGATCCTGCGAAATGACCTGAGCTATCTCAACGCCCTGTACTCCGGGAGGCTCCATCTGGATTTCAGCTCTATCCGGCGCCATCAATTCCCTATCCTCACTTATGCAGTGCGGCATGGGAAGAAGCATTTTCTGGATCTGGTGAGTGAGCACAGCGAGCTGTTCCTTTCGCTGGGACGGTATGCGCTGCTGTTTGAGGATAAGTTCTGTGAACACTGCAACCTCAACAGCCTCACAGCCAGGAACCTGCAGGCGTGCGATACAGTAGAACGCGGCAGCAGCCATTTTGACCTGCTGGAAGACGGCAGGCAGTACACCTTTGAAGAGATGTGGCTGCTGTGGCAGCAGGATGAAATCTATGTCCGGCTCTACGCCATGCTGACGCCCCTTTCCGTGGACAGACGGCTGCTCACTTTGCGCCAGCTATTGAAGCATGGGCTGGTCAGCCACCACATGGAAGACCAGGAACTGGAACAGCTTGCCCGGTGTCTGCTGGAAAAGCCGTTCAGTGAGTGGTATCGAGGCGCTTTTGGACACATCCGCGGCCTGACCAGGAGGACGGCCATGTGGCTTCTGCGGAAATATGAGCAGCTGCGGGTATTTATCCCGGAGATGCAGTCCGAGGCGGACGCGATCTTTGCGCTCAACAACGGGGCGGTGATTGCCGGACAGAAAAACTGGACGCAGGTTCGTGCCGCTGTTTTGACGATGGATCGGGACTGGCTTGACCTGAAAGAAAGGTTTTCCATTACCGATGAATTTGTGGAGCAGCACAGGGAGCCGGTCACCAATTTCCTGCTGCGCGGCGGCAGTGCGATGGTGCGTGCTCTGTACGGCTACCTGCAGGGTGACGATAAGGCTATCGAGGCCCTGAGAAGGATCGTACAGGCCGAACTGATGGGCCAATTCTATGCGTTGAAATATTTTGCCGATGACCTGCAGAGGGAGATTCGCTATCCCATCAGCGAGGTGCAGGAGGCAGCATGGAAACGCAATCTCACGCTGGATAGGGGGCCGTTCTCTGCGGAAGAAGCGGATGATTTCTACTTTACGATGCAGTTAGGCGAACTGCCCCACAGCACCTGCCTCTCCTGCTGGACGGGAAACCAGAGGGACTGCCTGCTGGCAGACTTCGATTCCAACAAGAAGATGATCTTGATTCGGAAAGGTGAAGACATTGTGGGCCGCGCCTGCATCCGGCTGACAAAAGGGGCGTTTCAACGACCTGCGGACTTTAATTTTTCTTTTGCTGATCTGGCTCAAGTGCAGTCGGCGGATAAAAAGCGCGCTGCTGACGAAATGCTGGTTCTGTTTTTGGAGCGCATCTATACTTCCAGATTGAACGATGAAGAAGTGAAAACCGCAATGAAGCTGGCCGTTTCCCTGGTGACGCAGAAAGCGGCGGCCATCGGCGCCATCGCTGTGCTGGCGCGGCGCTATCTGGGCTGCTATGACCGCGATCAGTATGTTGGCAGCCAGTTCTATGTGTATATCTCAAAATCCAAAAACGGACAGCAGTATCTGGATTCAATGGGAGGCGCCGCGGTGACTTCCCACAAAGAGCAATATACGGGGGCTGTTTTCCTCGTAGAACACGCGGCGATGCGCACAGCAGCGCCGCAGAAGGAGGATGAATTTTATGAATGACCGTACTCTGGTAAAATTACGATGCAATAAGGAAATGTTGGATATTCGGACTGTATCCTGGACCCGAAAATCCCCCTACAGTTTTTCCATTTTGAGAAGCGAACTCCAGCAGCTGGAGCAACGGCCACAAAACCGGCTGATTTCCGGTGACTGCGGTTCCTTTGCCGTCCTGCGGCTGACGCAGAGGCCAGGTGACATGAAGATGCTGGAGATCCGGTTCACCTGGCTTCAGGAGATCGGCGCCGGTAAAGTACACGGCTGGCAGGAGAATATTCGGCTACCCTATGAGCCGTTCCATGTCTTTGTGGAAAATGGCGAGGATATGGATGGCGCAGAGTGGCACCACCTTTCCGTCCCGGAAATGCTCATGCCTCGTTATGAGTTCCACAGCCGGAAAAATCTCCATGAGGTTGCCCGGAGGCCCGTTCTCCGGCGCAAGCTGGGACGAGTCCTGGGGCGGCATTTTCAGTGGCGCGGCACAGAAAAGATCGTCATTTATGATGACGGGCTGCCGTACAGCTTCTTCTTTGAAGAATACACGCCTTATGGCAGAGGGATCTGCGGCGGCATCATCCTGCATGGCGCCGAGGACTTGGCAAAGGCCCAGTACAGCGTACATACCTAAACAGTACGCTGATTTCGTGTAACAAGCGCAGCGCCGCCGGGCAGAGGGATTTTCCTTCTGCCCGGCGGTTTTCTTATGGATGGGATTCGACTTCCTGCTCTTATGCTATATCGGCCAGATATTTTGCTTGTTGGGGCATATCCCACCTATTTCTCTTCGTGTTCACAATTTCCATGTTTCAAAAAGTTGCTTTCGCTGATACAATTAAAGAAATAGCTGATTATGCGTTAAAAAGCAACGCCGCAATGGTTCGTTGCGGCGGTTCCCGCTTGTGTTGGTAGAAATAGGGCGTCTTATTTGCTATGATTTTCTCAAATCAAATAGCAGGAGGAAACAAAAATATGACCCTCGGAGAGAAAATACAAAAATTGAGAAAGCAGCGAGGACTTTCACAAGAGGCACTCGCTGAAAAGGTAACAGTTACACGACAGACGATTTCAAAATGGGAATTGGGACAATCGACCCCTGATTTGGATTTTATAGCCCAGCTCAGCGACATTTTCAATGTGTCCTCTGATTATCTTATTAAAGATGAAATGACCGAGCCGGATGAGTTACCATATAAGAAGCGCAATTATCGTTTGTCTGAAAGAGGCAAGCGCATTATTTTGGTAATCGTTTCTGCTGCAGCATTGATTGCTGGCTGCGTATGCCTGATCTGCGACTACTTTACTTCGGACAGGTTATCATGGTCATTGATTGTCGCTGTTTCCATCATCGCTGCATGGCTTATGTTACTTCCAAGTCTGATTTCCAGAACAAAGATCGTTTTGAAAACCTTAGTTGTAATCAGTGCTATCCCTATTCCACTATTGGCAATATTGTCCTTGCTTTTGCAAAAGTCAGTTATATTCACGCTGGGCATTTGCATAACGCTAATTGCGATTGCTGCAATCTGGGTAATATATGGAATTTTCCGCAAGTGCAAGAAAAATATGTGGAGAGCATTTGGTTTTGCCCTGTTGGTTTTGATCCCAGTGCCGATTGCGATTACCCATATTTCAGATTATTTTTTGCCACAAGTCCAGTTCGATTTTACATCTGACATATTCAACAGCGGGATTACCCTTGCACTTTCTCTTGTGTGCTTTGGGGTAGATTATTTGCTTTATCATAGGAAAGGGGATGCAGCAGACGAACAATGAAAACAGTTCTTTTACATGGATTAGGACAAACTGCACAAGACTGGAAAGAGGTAGTCTGTCAACTTTCAACTTCCAATGTTGAATGCCCGGAGCTTTTTTCTTCAACAGGAAATGAAATATCCTATTTCCGGATTTTGGCTGACTTGGAACGGCAGTATTCTAACGCTACAGAGCCGCTTCGTATCTGTGGCCTATCGTTTGGGGCACTGCTCGCCCTCGATTTTACTATTCGTCATGGGAATAAAGTAGATTCATTGATCTTAATCGGCGCACAATATAAAGTACCAACATTACTGATTGATTTTCAAAATTTCTTGTTCCGCTGCATGCCCAACAAGAGTTTTGAGAACATGGGACTATCAAAAAGGGATACGATTAAGCTATCTCACTCTATGCGGTCTTTGGATTTTACCTCACAATTAAACGGAATTACTTGCCCTGTCACTATTTTGTGCGGTGAAAAAGATAGTGCCAACCTAAAAGCATCGAAAAAGTTAAATGGACTACTTCCCCAAGCAACTTTGCAAATCATCCCCGGCGCAGGCCATGAGATTAGCAAAGATGCGCCAGAAGCTATTGCTACCATACTTAATAATTATACTGTTTAAGGAACCTGCACCGACCTATGATAAAGCAGCGCCGCCCCGGTAGAGCCGGGACGGCGCTGTTCTGTTATTTTGGTGTGAAGCGGTAGCCGTGGCCCCGCACCGTTTCGATGATACCGGCGCCCAGCTTACGGCGGAGCTTGTAGACCATGCTGGAGATTCCCGTCCAACTTGCGTCATAGGTGTCCGCGGCAACAGCCTCGTAGATCTGGCGGGCGGAGAACACCTGCCCTGGCCGGCGGGCCAGCAGGAGCAGAATGTCGAACTCCATCGGCGTCAGCTCCACCGCCTGGCCGGACCGCCATACCAGCCTGCGCTGCGGGTCGATTTGCAGAGAGCCAAAGAGCAGCGGGGCATCTGCGGAGGCGGTCACTGTGGAGAAGTTCGCAACAGAAGCAAGAGCCGTCACAGTGTTTGCAAAGATGGCGTCCTCGTCGTCGCTGAAGGATAGAATTATAAATTTCCCAATTTTCCCCCACCTCCTAATTTTTGCTCGAATAATTTACAATCACTTATTTGACTTAGCATTATATAGACCCATTAGCCACAGATACACTTCATCCAATGAGCCGCGATTGATGCTATATATCCTCCGTTTTTCTACTTGACGACAGCAAATTAAGCCACTCCTTTGCAACAGAGAAAGATGATAAGAAATCGAGGCAGGTGTTATCTGAAAATATCCTGCAATCTCTCCGGCAGAGTGCGGTTTTTGGCTTAACCGCATTAGAATTTCTCGTCTGGTTGGATTTGATAACGCATGGAATTTTTTGTCCAGTGCATTTTCGCGTTCATTCTTCATAATGTATCTCCATTATTCCCGATAACAAAATATTACCATTATGGGAATATTAAGTCAAGAGAAAACGCCCTGTGCATATAGGGCGTTTTTCTCTATTCATCCGCCTTATGTTCCGGGGAGATAATCAATCCAACCGTTCTTAATCTGCGACCCGGCTCTGGTTTATTATCTTGAAGTGGATATAAGATTTGAGCAATATCCGATACCACTTTTTCCAGTTCCTCATCTGTCAAATAAACATGAGAAAGGCTAAGACCAGACCGATCCCTTTTTATGTCAATTCCCGGTGTGTCGCAGTATTCTTGAAAAATCTTGGCGAAGGTCAAAAAATACTGAAAGAACATCTGCATATAAATGGCACCGGAATTTTCTCCGAGAACTGATGGAGGATCAGACGGGTCAAAAGTTAATGCGTAAGTCTTTTCAACTGTTCCGCGTATTGGTGTTTCATTAACGATTTTCAATAGTCCATCATCGGTCATTCGTTTCAAATTACGATATAGTGTAGTTTGAGGAATATCTGAGCATTTTTCAGCCAAATACTTTGCGGTAACTTCCCCTCGACGCATTATTTCTATCAGCAGGCGGCTCTTGGCCGGATTTGAAATACATTCCATAATCTTTTCATTCAAATTCTTGCTGCCCATGTTCAACCTCCTTTTTGAAAATATTATCACTTCGGAAATAAAAAGTCAAGGGAAGGTATTGCTTTTTTATTTCCATAGTGGTAATATAACCTATGCGGGAATATTAAGGCGAAAATGTCGAACCCCCGCAAATATCGATACGAATTATAACAATAGGAGGTAAATTGGTATGTCTTTGTTGCAGGAAATATTTCCGCTTCTTATTCCCATCTTTGTGATTGATGTGATCCTTGCCGTGGCCGCTGTCCGGCATATTCTCCGGCATCCGCATTATCGCTTTGGGAACAGGGCTATGTGGCTTGTAATCTCTCTGGTTATCCTTATGTTTGGCCCGATTATCTATTTTGTTTTTGGGAGAGGTGAGGAAAAATGAATGTGCTTTCTATCCGCAATCTATCTAAAAGTTTTGGACAGCAGCAAATTATAAAAGATCTGAATATGTCTGTTCCAGAGGGGAGCGTTTTTGGCTTCATTGGACAAAACGGTGCAGGAAAAACAACAACAATGAAAATGGTTTTGGGGCTTTTGCAGCCCGATCAGGGAGAAATCCTTGTGTGTAATGAACCGGTTCGCTTTGGGCAGACCAAAACAAATCAGTATATTGGATATTTGCCGGATGTGCCGGAATTTTATAACTATATGACTGCAATGCAGTATCTTACACTGTGCGGAGAAATTGTTGGCCTTCCCAAAGAAAGCATTTCTCAAAAGGGAAAAAAGCTACTTTCCCTTGTCGGTCTTGATGGCGTAGAAAAGCGTGTTGGCGGTTATTCGCGTGGTATGAAACAGCGCCTTGGAATTGCACAGGCGTTATTGGCTGATCCTAAACTGCTGATTTGTGATGAACCTACCAGCGCCCTTGACCCGGTGGGAAGAAAAGAAATCTTGGACATTCTTTATAAAATCCGTGGGACAACAACGGTTTTGTTTTCAACGCATATTTTATCCGATGTGGAGCGCATTTGCGATCATGTGGCACTCTTGAATGACGGTAATATTGCTGTTGGCGGAACGCTTTCGGAAATCAAAGCGTTGCATAGCCATGACAGCCTGTTAATTGAATTTTCAACCGAGGCCGATTTACAGCATTTCAAAGAATGTATGACAGGACAATCGCTCCTGAACGGATCAGAAGAAAAGGGGCGGGAAATTGTAATACACAGCCGGGAGATGAAAAAGGCCCAGCATACCATCTTCTCCACTTTAGCCGAAGCAGACCTTGTGCCGGTCAAGGTGGAACTTATGGAGCCGTCGCTTGAAAGCCTATTTTTGGAGGTGATAAAATGAAAGGCTATATTGCATTTGTAAAAAAAGAGTTTGTAGAAAATCTAAAAAACTACCGCTTTTTAATCCTGTTTGCAATCTTTGCGGTTTTCGGAATGTCCAGTGCTTTTCTGGCAAAATTCACGCCGGAAATTATAGCTGCATTTGGAGCCGGATTAGAAATCACCGAGGAACCTGTCGCCCTTGACGCATGGCAGCAATTCTTTAAAAACATATCCGGCATTGGATTTAGCGCATTTATCATTCTGTTTGGAAGCTGTATGTCCAGTGAGTATTCCAAAGGGACATTGCTACTGCTGGTGACAAAGGGATTGGCAAGGCCATCTGTGATTATGGCAAAGTACACCGTAGCAGCAGTATCTATGACGGTTAGCTTTTGGGTGAGCTTTGTAGGTGCCTATGGATATACATATTACCTTTGGCCAGATGCTTCACTTTCAAATGTTGTACCGTCTGCGTTTTTTATGTGGATGATTGGATTTCTCTATCTTAGCATCCTCATACTCGGTTGTGTTCTATTCAAGCAGACTTTTACAAGCATCCTGTTTACTGGCGGGATTGTAGCCCTGTTCTCTGTTTTAAGTGTTGTAAAACCGTTATCTGCCTTTAACCCGGTTGTCCTCACTTCACGAAATGTTGACCTGATTTCAGGTGAGATTTCAATGACGGAGTTTCTTATTCCATTTATTGTTTCAGTGGTTTTATCTGTGGTATTTTTAGCGGCAGCAATCCGGGCATTTAATAAAAAGCAGTTATAAAGCCCGAAATTTTACTCCCTCATTCCCTAAAATAAAGAAAGGTTGCTGTCGATTACACTATTGAGCCAAATTGTTGAACATACCGATATAACAGCAGCGCCGCCCCGGTAGAGCCGAGGCGGCGCTGTTTTGTTATTCTGGTGTGAAACGGTAGCCATGGCCCCGCATGATAAACATGGGTTTCAAAAAATATGCCGTCGCCTGTTGAGAAAGGCGTCATCCAGGCGTAAAGGATATGTATAAAGCAAAAAAGGAGGCATTCACCTATGTTAATTGGTGTCGATCATGGCAATAAACAAATCAAGACGGTTCACTGCGCCCCGTTCGTTTCCGGCCTGCAGCAGAGCATGACCCGGCCGTTTGGGCCGAGCCTGCAATACGGCGGTAACTACTATACGCTCTCCAACGAGCGTATTCCCTACCGTAAGGACAAGACTGGGGATGACCGCTTCTTTATCCTGACTCTGATTGCGATTGCGGAGGAATTGACGGCCCGGGGCGTTGACGAGAAAGAATTGTACCACATCCAGCTGCCGGTGGGGCTGCCGCCCGCCCACTTCGGCGCCCAGGCGGAAAAGTTCACGGCCTATTTCCAGAAGAAAGGGATCGTAGAATTCCAGTACCGGGACAAGCATTACGCCATCAGCATTGATGATGTGGCCTGCTATCCCCAGGCATACGCGGCGGCGGCCACCATGCTCCACACGCTGATGAATGAGG
Organism: Flavonifractor sp. An9; assembly: GCF_002161245.1. Classification (NCBI taxonomy): domain Bacteria; kingdom Bacillati; phylum Bacillota; class Clostridia; order Eubacteriales; family Oscillospiraceae; genus Flavonifractor; species Flavonifractor sp. An9. The sequence continues at coordinate 149,796 of NZ_NFHC01000004.1, read as the reverse complement.
CCAAGGCGGTAGTGGTGGACATTGGCGGCTTCACGGCAGACTATCTGCTGATGAAAAATGGAAAAGCCGACCTCAGCTCCTGTGATTCGCTGGAAAACGGCGTGATCCTGCTTTACAATAAGATCAGGTCCAGGGGCAACGCGGAATTGGATCTGCTGCTGGATGAGGGAGATGTGGACGCCATCCTCACCGGCAAGCAGACGCAATACCCGTCGTCGGTGGTCCGGCTGGTGGAGCAGCTGGCACAGGAGTTCGTCAACGACCTGTTCAGCACCCTGCGGGAGCGGATGCTGGACTTGCGCTACTGCACGGTGGTCTTTGTGGGCGGCGGCGCCATTCTTTTGCGCCGGCAGATTGAGGCATCCGGAAAAGTGGGTAAGCCGTTGTTCGTCTCCAATATCAACGCCAATGCAGCCGGATATGAGTATCTGTACCGCCTTGAAGCTGCGGGCAGGTGACAGCTATGGCGGCCAAGAAAGAACGGGGGCGTTTTTCCCTGCGGTTCAATATCAGCGACCCGATCCATTTAGCAACGGTCGAACTGCTGGAAAAACAACCTGACCACGGGAAAGCACAGTATATCGCCAATGCAGTCGTTTTCTACGATACCCACTTTGCGGATGATCCACAACCGTTAAGAGCAGCGGCACCGGCCATAGACCGGGCCGCCATTGAAGCCATCGTGCGTGAGATTCTGCTCCAGGAGACGAGGCACTCTGAAAAGCCTGCCGCCGCCCCCGCCGCCTGCCCGGATGCAGAAACAACAACGGCCCCGGTGCCGCAGGAGCAGACGCCGGAGCCGGAATATGTGCCGGAGCTGGGAGAGGAACCGGAGGCAGATGATGCGATCCTCGGCCTGATTTCCAGCACAATGGAAGCTTTTCGTCAGGGGAGATGATATAAAAAGAGGTATGAGGGCTGCATTGCCGCTGGCGCTCATACCTCTTTTTCTTCCTGTATAGCCGCGATGAAGTTGTCGATAATATTTTCCAGGTGTCGGTATTGGCAGGGAGTCAACGACGAGACCTTTTGATTGAGCAGGCGTGTGTCGCCTTCCATGACCTGACCGCGCAGGAGATAGTCTGTGCTGATATCAAGCGCATCACAGATCTTCAGCATCGTTTCAGGCCGCATGGCTTTTGTGCCCAGCTCCGCAGTGGAAACGGTCTGGGGCGTGACATGTGCCATCTTGGCCAGAGCCTCTTGTGTCAGTTTTAGTTGTTTGCGCCGGTCCAGCATCCGCTGGCCCATTTCTTTCAAAAGTTCGCCCATTCGTAACCCTCCATGCTATAGCTATATTTTATCCGCTATAACATAAAAAATTAAGCGGCCATGGTTGAACTTCATCAGCCATAGCAAGTATAATGGGCTATATTGAGAAAAAAGTTTCTGGAGGAGATGAGATGTCCCAGTTTTACTCGTGTGCAATTACCAGTCAGCGGCCTACACGGTTCAAATTCAAGTATCAGGAATATATGACCTCGTGCAAGCGCCTGAAGAAACGGCTGCACGATGTTTTTACCGAACTGTACCGGCGCGGTGTGCGCCGGTTCTATGTTGGTGGGGCCCTTGGCGTTGATCTATGGGCCGGCGAGATCCTGCTGGAAATGCGCCGGCAGGAAGAGTACCAGGAGCTGGAGATCGTGCTGGTCTACCCGTTTCCGGGCCATGACGAGCGATGGGACCCAAAGAGTCGGGAGCGTCTGCGCCATCTGAAGGAAAACTGCGACCAGTTTGTAATGGGTAGCAAAATCGTGGGGGCCCAAGGGTATCGGGAGCGCACTGCCTACATGGTAGAACACGCTGATTGCCTGGTGGCCGTGTGTGATGATGAGCCTGCTGGCCCGAGCGGCGTGGAGGCGGTGCTGCGGATGGCAGAGGCGAGGAAACTGCCTGTGGTGTTGATCCATCCAGATACGGGAAAGGTGAAATGTGTTATTCTTTGATATAGTCTTATGAGAACAACTTCCAGAGAAATTCAATATTCAGATCTTACTTTACAAAGGGCTTGAACTACCTACTGCAAACATTTTCAGATGAATATTACTTGAACTCAAGAGTCTATTTGTTGGTACTTACTGTTGTAACCTTTCTCTTTTTTCTATACTGTTTTGAGAACTTATGGATGCGATTTTTGGCTAAAGTGTAGAACACAGCAAATTTCCCATTGACTGCCAAAATGCTTTGTGCTATATTAAGACCGATGGATTGAAACTGGTGGTCTTGAATGAAGGGAGGCGAACTATGGCAAAAAGAGTGGCGGGAGTGACTGAAAAGCTCATGGAATGTGCTAAAGAGGAGTTTTTAGCAAATGGATATGAAAATGCTTCTCTTCGGATAATTGCAGAAAAGGCTGGATCGAGTAAAGGCGCAATCTATATTCGCTACCCTGATAAAGAAAGCCTATATCGGTCCCTGGTTCAACCGGCGGCGGACGGCTTTTGTGAATTGTTACAAACCGTATTATCCGGGTTTACCACGATGCCAGGTAATGAGCAGACACAGCAGATGCTTCGATATTCCAATGATGGCTTTCCTAAAGTAGTGGACTATCTTTACGATCATTTCGATGAATTTAAGCTGTTGCTTACCAGCGGAGAGAATAGTGTCTATCAAGAGTTCATTCATCGTGTTGTTGAGCTGGATACAGAATGTACCGCAAAGTATATTGAGGCATCTGGAAATGATGCAATAACAAGCGGCCGACTTACGCCGGAACTAAATCATCTTCTTTCCAGTGCTTTCTATACGGGAATGTTTGAGGTTATCATTCACGATATGCCAAAAGCCCAGGCATTGGAGCATATCCGCAAAATGCGGCGTTTCTATACCGCTGGATGGCAGACCATCTTTTCTACGGATGGAGGTGATGTCGTATGAGTGGTTGGATTGACCGCAACGGTTGGATTCACTGTCCTACCTGCGGCAACAAAACCCGCACGAAAGTAAATCCGGATACTGTTCTCAAACACTTTCCGCTATTTTGTCCTAAATGCGGAAAAGAACACATCGTAGATGTGCAGGGACAAAGCATCATATTATCAGAGCCAGACGCCAAGACGCAGAGCCGATAATTTACAGGATAAATCCTGTGGATTGTCGGCTTTTACTTTTGATCTATGGTTAGGTTCTGCTAACTAAAAGGAGGGAATTGTATGCAGCGACAAAAAGATTCTGTAAATTTGATGACCTTCATTAAACCGCATCAATCAGGCTTTTTGCTCTCTATCATTCTTGCTGTTATCAGCGTCACAAGTGGTATCGTGCCATATTTCGCTGTGGCAAGGATTGTAAATTTGCTGATCGGAGGTGAAACGAATTTTTCTACTTATTTGACTTGGGGGATTGTTGCCCTTATTGCTTACCTGATGAAGTCTGTTTTTCACGGCCTCTCAACCAGATGTTCCCATGAAGCGACATTCCATGTGCTTTCAGAAATACGACAGGCGGTTGCGGATAAATTAACGCGTGTTTCTATGGGATATTTGACGGATACACCTTCGGGACGGCTGAAAACCACAATGGTAGAGCGTGTGGAGCAAATGGAAGTCCCTCTGGCACATATCATCCCGGAAATGACTTCTAACCTGCTTGTCCCCATCGCCATCATTATTTACCTGTTTGTGTTGGATTGGAGAATGGCACTGGTATCCCTGATTACGATACCTATCGGGATGCTCTGTTACATGGCCCAGATGAAGGAATACCCTAAAAAATACGGTGCTGTTGTTCAGGCAAGTAAGTATATGAGCGCCACCACTGTGGAGTACATCAATGGGATTGAGGTCATCAAGGCGTTCAATCAAAGTGCTGCCTCCTATGGAAAGTTTACACAGGCTGTCCGCCAGAGCGTGGATCTCATGCTGGACTGGATGAAATCCACCCAGGGCTATTCTGCTCTGATGATGACGATTTGGCCGGCCGTATTGATTGGTGTGCTGCCTGTGGGATGCCTGTTCTATATGAACGGCTCTTTGTCTGCTCCGGACTTTATCACCATTGCCATTCTTTCTCTTGGCATTATGGGGCCACTGGTTGCAGCTATCTTTCTGACGGATGATTTTTCTAAAATTGCTACTATCACCGGAGAAATTACTGCCGTATTGTCCGAGCCTGATCTGGATCGTCCGTCCCAGCGGAAAAATCTCAAAGGATTGGATATTTCCCTGCGGGATGTGACTTTTGCTTATAAGGATACGCAAGTTCTGAACGGCATCACCCTGGACATCAAGCAAGGAACCACAACGGCATTGGTAGGACCGTCCGGCTCTGGTAAATCCACGATTGCGAAACTTATCGCCTCTTATTGGGATGTTGGAGGCGGGCATATCACCATTGGAGGTGTTGACGCAAAAGAACTTCCTCCAGAGCAGGTAATGGATCTGATTGGCTATGTATCCCAGGATAATTTTCTGTTCAACTTGTCCGTCCGCGAGAATATCCGCATGGGAAGGCCGGATGCAACGGATACCGAAGTCGAAGCGGTGGCAAAGGCTGCGGGCTGTCATGAGTTTATCATGGGACTGGAACATGGCTATGACACGATTGTGGGAGGTGCTGGCGGACATCTTTCCGGCGGCGAGCGGCAACGAGTAGCTATTGCACGCGCCATGATGAAAAATGCACCCATTGTTATCTTGGACGAGGCAACTTCTTACACAGACCCGGAAAACGAGGCGGTCATTCAGGATGCCATAGGGCGGCTGACTCACGGAAAGACACTCATTGTGATTGCCCATCGCCTGTCCACCATTACCGGAGCGGAACAAATTGCTGTGGTGGATCACGGAAAGATTTTGGATGCCGGGACACATGGAGAACTGTTGGAACGGTGTCCGCTCTATCAGCAAATGTGGGCAGCTCACACGCAGGCGCGGGACAACGATCAGATGGAAGGAGGTGCGGCGTATGTTTGACGCATATAAACGGTTCTTTCGGTTCTCCGGGGCGGAGAAAGGCACTTGGTATAAAGGTATGGCCTTTGAACTGCTGCGGAGCATCTTTGAGGCTTTACAATTTGTCGCTCTATTGATAGTGTTGCGGGCGTTGGTAGGACAGAACATGACCGGGGCCACCGCATGGACGGCTTTGGGAATTATGGCGGTTAGTGTGGCTGGTGCCGCGTTCTGCTGGTATCTGGCCCACAATAGCGAAGGACACGCCAACTACCGAATGTGCGGAGAAAAGCGTATTCACATCGGTGAACGCATGAAATATATGCCGATGGGTTATTTCAACGCACAGAGCCTTGGCAGTCTTACTGCGGCAGCCACCTCTACAATGTCCGATTTGGAGAGTATGTCTTTTGCAGTGATCGCCCGGACAGTTGTGGGTATGATCCGGACTACGATCTTTTCTCTGGCGATCATGTGCTTCGACTGGAGAATCGGTCTTGTGTTCTTTGTTGGGATGCTGCTGTTCCTTTGGGTCAATTCCCGACTGCTTAAGAAATCCCGTGAGCTTTCCCCAGGGCGATTGACTGCACAGACTAAATTGGTGGATGCTGTGCTGGAATACATACAGGGCATGAGTGTGGTGCGTGCTTTCCACGGGGATAAAGCGGCAAAACAAACTCTAAACAATACCATCAAAGAAACAGAAAATCAAAACTTCAAATTGGAGCGCAAACGCATCCCCTACAATGTGCTGGAGCAGGTTGTTTTGCGTGTTACTTCTGTATTGGCAATCCTGCTTTCCATCTGGCTTTTCCTGCAAGGGAATATGTCGCTGTTCACCTGCTTGATGATGGTGGTATCTGCGTTCCTGGTATATAGCGAATTGGAATCGGCTGGTGAGATGTTCTTTATGCTGCCGATGATTGATACTTCCATTGACCGGGTAGAGGAAATTGACCGGGCACCCAGGATGGATGAGGGCGGCTCTGTTCAGGTGCCGAAAAGCCATGACATTTCATTTGAGCATGTGGACTTCTCCTATGGAGATCGGAAAATCATTGATGATGTGAGCTTCACAATTCCAGAAGCCACGACTACCGCTATTGTGGGACCCTCCGGTTCCGGCAAAACAACGCTTACCAGCCTTATGGCCCGGTTCTGGGATGTGAACAAAGGCTCCGTGAAATTGGGCGGTATTGATGTAAAAGACTATTCGCTGGACAGCTTGATGAGCAATTTCAGTATGGTCTTTCAGAATGTGTATTTGTTCAACGACAGTATTGAAAATAACATCAAGTTTGGTAAGCCGGCGGCCAGTCATGAAGAAGTGGTGGCTGCGGCAAAAGCCGCCCGGTGCCATGATTTCATTATGGCGCTGCCTGACGGCTATGACACGGTGATTGGTGAAGGAGGAGCCACAATATCCGGCGGTGAGCGTCAGCGGCTTTCCATAGCCAGAGCCATGCTGAAGGATGCTCCCATCGTAATTTTGGACGAGGCAACCGCAAATGTTGATCCGGAGAATGAGGCGGAACTTCAAGCGGCCATTGAAGCATTAACCGGAGGCAAGACCATTATTATGATCGCCCATCGACTGAAAACGGTGCGCCATGCAAACCAGATTTTAGTGGTGGATCACGGAAGGATTGTTCAACACGGCACCCACGACCAACTCATCCAGCAAAAGGGCATTTACGCTGATTTCATTTTGAATCGTAAAGCTGCGATTGACTGGAAAATCAACGCATAGTGCAGGGAGGCGGAGGTGTGAGTACAAAAAGATTTCTACTCCAAAAAATTTTACAACTTTTTTTAACCTTATTTCTGGTAACGGCGATCACTTTTATCCTGATGCAGCTTTCGCCCATCGATGCCGCCGAAGCCTACTCGCGCCGTATATTCACGGTCGATGAGACGCGTATTGAAGCAGTGCGTGAGCAGATGGGATTGAATCGCCCGATTGTCGTACAGTATCTGGACTGGCTGAATGACTTGCTTCATTTTGACTTGGGAAATTCGTATGTGGATAATCGGGATGTTTTCCTTATTGTCGGATCAGCACTAAAGGAAACTGCCTGTATTGTGCTACTATCTGCGGTTCTTCAAGCGGTTGGGGCACTGATATTGGGGGTTCTGCTCTATCTGACACGAAAGAATGTGATCGGCAAAATCCTGGCATTTGCGTCCATCGCGGCAATATCAATCCCAGCGTTTTATTTGGCAACTTCATTTATTGATGTGGTGGCCGTGAGATGGAACCTGATTAGTGTATCTGGCAATACAGGTTTAATGAGATACCTTCCGGCGGCACTCTGTTTGGCGGTGGGCGGGATTGCCTTTTTCGGGCAAATGCTTTCAAAAGCGATTCAGCAGGCCATGAGTGAGGACAGTGTTCTCTACGCCCGTTGCAGGGGGTTAAGCGATCCTTATATTGTAGTGCGCTACGCTATGCCCCAGGCTATCATCTCTACGGTTCCGACATTTATGCAGATGATGGGAATGTGTATGGCGGGATCCGCCATAGTGGAAAACATTTTTTCTCTGCCAGGATTGGGGTATCGGATTGTAAACAGCCTGACAAATCGTGATCTGCCCGTGATTTACGCAACGGTGCTGTTCCTTGCTTTTGCACTGGTGATTTTCAACATTCTGGCAGACATTATCCAGCGCCTGCTCCAGACACGAAAGGGGGACCTGTAATGAAACATTTGAAATGGATAATTCCGGTCCTCATCATTATTTTTTGTTTTCTCGGATTTCTTATCGCACCACATGACCCGGAGGCGATGGATATTGTTAACAAGTATGCGCCATTCAGTGCAGAGTTCCCTTTGGGGACCGACCAGTTTGGTCGCTGTGAATTATCCCGACTTTTGTATGGCGGTTATGTGACCCTCGGTATTGTGTTGCTGGGCGGAGGCATTGTGCTTGTTCTTGGTACGCTGATCGGATTATGGCTGGGCAGAGCAAATGCCGCCAGAAGTTTGGTGTTCAGTAGCTTGCTGGACGCTGTGACAGCGATCCCACCTTTAGCTTACCTTATCATTTTTGTCGGGATATGGGGAAACAGCATCCCTACGATGCTGGTGGCGCTGACGGTCTCTCTGATTTTGAGGATGATTAAACTGGTCAAAACACAGACAGAGATTGAACTGGATAAGGCTTATGTATTGTGCGCGGTGTCCTCCGGGGCCTCCCGCAGCAGGGTGTTATTTGTCCATATCTTGCCGAACATTATCCGACCCTTGGTACATTTCCTCTGCCTATCCTGCGCGGAAATGATTATGAATATTTCGGCGTTTTCCTTTATCGGGCTAACCTTGGGCGATGATGTGATTGACTGGGGTTCGATGCTCTCCGAGGGGCGCAGTATGCTGATGACCCATCCATCGTTGCTTTTCCTGCCGATACTATTTATTTTCCTGTGTACCTTGGCCTTTAATTTGTTGGCAAAACAGTTGGAGGGAGGTGACGCGGCATGATAGAGGTCAAAAACCTGTCTGTTCAAACATCAAAAGGAGTCGTTCTGCTGGATCGTGTGGAGTTTACCTTGACCCCCGGTGTCTGTACTGGATTGACCGGTGCCAGCGGCTCCGGCAAAACCACACTCTTAAAGGCGCTGATGGGGGTATCGGATGGGGATGTATCCATTAACTCTGGACAAATATTGCTGGATGGAGAGGACCTGCTAAAAAAGCCAGAAAAAGTGCGGCGGGATCTCTGCGGGACAACTTTGGGCTTTATTCCGCAAAACCCGATGACTGCGTTTAATCTTCATGTGCCAGTTGGGACACAGATGACAGAAACATTTCGGAAACGGCTTCGATTAGACAAAAATGCTGCTCGCAAACTTAGTATGGATGTTCTGCAAAAGGTCAATCTTCTGGATACGGATCGGGTTTATCGTTCCTACCCCAGCCAGTTGTCCGGAGGGATGCTTCAGAGGGCAACTATGGCGATTTTAATTGGCCTTTCCCCTCGGTACATTTTTGCAGATGAGCCGACCTCCGCTTTGGATGAGGAAAACAAGGAGTATCTGATCCAGGTATTGATGCGGATGAAACAACAGGCAGCAATTCTGTTTGTGTCCCATGATGATGCAGCTATTCGCACTCTCTGTGATGATCTGCTTGTGATGCAGAGCGGCATCATTGTAGAGTATGGCACAACAGCAGATTTGTTTGCCGCCCCTCATAAGGAGTGGACAAAAGAGTTCGTGCGTTTGGCTATGGTTGAGGAAGGAGGTGGCTGGACATGGCAGAAATCCAAGTCCGAAATGTGAGCAAAGAGTTTCTGGACGCCTCCGGCAAGCCCTTTCGTGCGCTAAGAGACATTTCATTTACATGGGTAAAAGGGGAAAATATCAGTTTTACCGGAGAAAGCGGCAGTGGAAAAAGCACAATGGCCCGCCTCTTAATCGGTTTGGAACGACCCACCAGTGGCGAGATTTTGCTTGATGGCGAGAACATTGCCAAATGGAGTTATGGACAGTGGCGTAGCCATCGCACAAAGATACAGGCCGTTTTCCAGGATGCCACTGGCAGCCTGAACCGTAGGCTCTCCGTAGGGCATAACTTGGAGGAAGCATTACGCAATTTGACCAAATTATCTTTCGGGGAGCGTAAACAGAGAATTTTAGAACTGATGGATTTGACGGCCACCAGCAGAAAACTATTGGATACGCCAACCAAAAACCTATCTGGGGGTGAGCAGCGGCGCGTTGCACTGCTGCGGGCGCTGGCTGTGCGGCCTGACTATCTTATTTTGGATGAGTTAACCAGCGGACTTGATCTGATTTCTCAAAAGGCGATTCGGGAGGTCCTGGAGGCATACCATCGGGAATACCGGTGCAGTTATTTCCTTATCACCCACGATATGAAATTCGCCTATCGCCTGTCCCAGCGCATTTATGAGCTGGAAAGCGGGCAAATCGTTAATATCGGTCAATCTAATATTGACATAAATTTACAGGAAAGGAAGTAAACCATGAAAAAATCGAAACTTGCTCGTCTCATTGCGGCCATTTGTTGTTTCGCCATGCTCCTTACTGCTTGCAGCAGTAATCAGACATCTGCGGAGTCTGGCGGCGATGGATCAACTACGGCAGACTCTGAAAAGAAAGTGCTGACCTACGCTATTGGAGCAGAAACCACAGACCTCTCTACCCTTTACATGAATAACTCTCTTTATTGCACATCCAAGCTGGTGTATGAAAACCTGGTGGACTTTGACAATGGTGAGATTGTCCCCGGCCTGGCAGAGAGCTGGGAGTATAACGATGACCAGACGGAGCTTACATTCCATCTGCGCCAGGGCGTCACCTTCCACAATGGGGAACCCTTCAATGCCGAAGCAGTCAAGACAAATCTGGAACATAAGCAGTCTAACCCATCCTTTTACAGTTTGAAGGGCATTACTGACATTCAAGAGATTGAGGTTGTCGATGAGTACACAATCACGCTTCATTACGACCATCCGTTCTATGCCTACCTTCAGGATTTTTGCTGGCCGGATGTAAACCCCATGAGCGCGCCGGAGTACATTATCCCCGGTGACTTCCAGACTATCTCCGGTGTTGCAGGCACAGGCCCGTATATCTATGACGAGTATGTGGCCGGCGAGTACACTCGCTTTGTTCGGAACGAGGACTATTGGGGAGAAACACCCTATTGGGATGAGATTATCGTCAAATACATTCCTGACTCGACCTCCCGCCTCCAGGCTCTCCAGACCGGCGAGATTGACATGATCTACGGGGGCACGCTTCTGACCTATGAGGAATACGACCAGGCTCTTGCTATGGACGGGATTGACGGACAGATGGCCGAAAAAGATACCCGTGTGCAAGTAATCACCACCAATGCCACCAGCCCCTATTTGTCTGATATTCGTGTACGGCAGGCCATAGCCTATGCCATTGATAAAGAGGAAATGTCCGTAGCTATTTCTAACGGTTATGAACCTCCGGCAGACATCCCAGCCACCCGCGATACTCCCTATGCGGATGTTGAGTTAGAAACAACTTATGACTATAACCCGGATATGGCAAATCAGCTTCTGGATGAGGCTGGCTGGTTGATGAATGAAAGCACTGGTATCCGCGAAAAAGACGGAGAACCATTGAGTCTCTTGCTCACACTGGAGACTGGCAGCACATCCGTTAGTATGCCTACTGCCGAAGTCATCAAGAGCCAGCTTGCAGAAGTGGGAATTGATATTACGATTTACGGGACTGAGCAGATGCAGTGGTATGCCGATTATCTGGAAGGCAAGTTCGATCTGACCTTGTGGCATTGCCAGTACGCCTTTGCGTCTCCCCATTGCTGGTTTACTCCTATGGACAGCATGGTGCCGCAGACACCCTCGTTGCCTGGCATTGAAGGCTCTGACGAGTTCCTTGCTACCATCAAAGAATTGACTAATATGTCCGATGACCAAGAAGTTCGGGATACCTACACCTACTTATTTAACTACGATGTAGGTAATGTGTTGGATATTCCTCTTACTTATCAAAAGGATATGCTCGTTTATAACACTGATAAGATTGCAGGCTATACCTTCACAGGAACACCTTGCTTCTTCGATATTCTGTCTCTGGAACCTGCGGAATAAGGGAGGCAATGTAATGAAACTCCATGCGTCGGGAGAAGATTACCTGGAGGCTATCCTTGTTCTCCAAAAGAAAATGGGCATGGTGCGTCCAGTTGATATTGCCCGACACATGGGATTCACCAAGCCGAGCATCACCCACGCCATTACAACACTGCAGACCGGCGGATTTGTCGAGCGGGACGAGGACGGCTTCATTCGCCTGACCGATGTGGGCCGCGAGGTGGCCGAGCGCACCTATGAGAAGCACTGCTTTTTCACGGAAATGCTCATAGAGGCCGGCGTGGATCAAGAAACGGCTGAGGCAGATGCCTGCCGGATGGAGCACGCCATCAGCGAGGACAGCTTTCAGCACCTGAAGGTCAAGCGCCAGGGATAAATCTTGTTTAGAAAGGGCGGGCGGAGAAATCAGATCTTTGCCCGCCCTTTTTCTTTGTGTTAAAGCTGCAAAATTTTGATGGAAATAACCGCCTGATGGGAAAAATTGCCGTTCAGTCAAAATCCAGCGATCTTTGCCCTTTACACTTAATATGGCATTTTGAAGCCATATATGGGTAGAAAGAACGGGAGGGATGTCTATGAGACGGAGAAATCAAAATAGCAGAGGTAATTTCAAGTTACAACAGGCGGTCTTATTCCAGAGAGAATGAGGCCGCCTTTTCTTTTATAATCCGACAAAAATCAACAAAGTTTTCGGAACAACACTGCACCTAAGATGATTGGCAGGCCCGCCGCCAGCCCATAGCATCGGCGGGCTCGTGTGCAAAGTGTGGTCCAGATGGCAGGGAGCCAGAAGTGCATGATGGAAAGATGGATCATGCACATAAAGAGGTTCGTCCATCTGCTTACATTTCGACACACAGCTTACTTTACAATACGGTTCTTCCGCCGCCCTTTTCACGGGAGTAGGCGGGAACATCGCAAATCGAGCGATAAGCCTCCTCCTGCGGGCGCCGGAAGTCATGACGGACTTCTTTATGTGTATCACTCGGCCGGCAGCTCACCTTTGCGGTGTGCGGCCGGCCGCGTTTCTTTATATGGCAAGGCAAGATGCCCGTTAGTTCGGTGCCGGTCTCCGCCAAAGGTTCAAGAATTCCCTTAAAATTCTTGAACTATTTGGAGGATAAGGCCATGTGGCAACGAAATAATGGACGAGCAGAGGAAGAACTGCAAATCAAGTTTACAGGTTACTTAATCCAGGCAGTCAGACGAACCCAGCGGGATTATCTGAAGGCCCTTTATGCGTACAGCAATCAGGAGACCTTGACGGATACGATCTTTGCTGTGAGCCAGACGCTGGAGCAGGAAGTGATGGAGCGGCTGCCCCTCTGGGAGAAAATTGAGAGCGGTGCGCTCCTGTATGCCTTGAAACAGCTGGACGAGCGGGAACGGTATGTGTTCCTGGCCCGCGTGCTGGACAAGCGCCCATTCGATGTGATCGGTATGCAGCTGGGATTGTCGTATAAGGGCGCGGCCGCGGTGTATTACCGGGCTATCCGGAAGTTGAAGAAGAACATCGAGGGGGTGAACGGATATGACATTTGAACAGATGCTGCGGCGAGCCAAGGGCGGTGACCAAGAGGCCAGCACAAGCATTTTGCTCATGTACCGGCCCCTGCTGCTCAAGTATGCCGTGATTAACGGCAGACTGGACGAGGATCTGTACCAGGAGCTGTGCATCACGCTGATGCGGGCGATTGACCTGTTCCGGATTTAAGTCTATGAGAAAGGCCCTGAGATCGCTGTCTCAGGGTCTTTCCCGTGGGCTTAAAATGTATTTGCCACCTGAGAATACCTTGCGTTTCAAGCTTTTCCCGTTCAGCAAGTTTACAATTCATCTATTCCAAAAAGCAACTGGTCATAGTATAATAGAGCCAACGATAAAGTTCAATTTAGGGGGATATAACAATATGAAAAACAATAGATACTTAACTATTGGCTTATTAACAGGATTTATTGTCGGTGGTTGCATGGGTGTATTGGGATGGGCGTTTCTGCAAAATCTTTTTGCTATTCCTATTTGTGCGGGTATTGGAATGTTGATTGGAATTGTTATAGGTACATTGATTGATTATGGAAAAAATCATCAAGAGAAATAGCAAAAAAGCGTTATGCTTTTATACTCATCGAGCCACCCTGATCCAAACTTTCAAAATTGAGTACCAACCGTCCACCGGCAGCACCACCGAGCAGGAAATCATTGAGGCTCGCTGCTAATTCAGAAAGATTCGCATTGGTCTGGCCTATTGGAAACAGGCCTGTTCTGTGTTATACTAAAATCAATGAAGGGGGTGAAGGCGCGATGAGTCCATTGGAAAAGAAACGGATTGCAGCGGTCAAGACGGCTGACGCGATCAACGCCATTGAGGGTGCGCCGATTTCCAGCTATGCACGGTCACTGTCTGCCAGCTGGGCACGCGGTGAGTTGACGGGCGAACAGATGAAGCAGGCATTGCTGGCACATCACCGCCGGATCGCGGAGCAGGAGCGTCAGAGCCGTGTCTGATCCATACCTGTATGAAGATGTGCCTGTCTTGAAAAACAAGCTGGACATCAAAAATGAGAAAACACTGGATCGCATCGAGGCCGAGCAATCCAGAGCCAATATGATGCTGTTATACGAACAGGGCTTTCAAGACTTTTCTCCAAATGGCCTACGGGAGATCCACCGATGCCTGTTTGGCGACATTTACGAATGGGCCGGCCAGTACCGCATCATCAATATCGAAAAGCGGGAGAAACTGCTGGCAGGTCGAAGCGTTTGGTACAGCAACGATGACAGGATAGAGGAAGATCTCGACGAGGCTTTTAGGCGGCTGAGAAATACTCGCTGGGATGGCATCAGCCGGGAAGAATTTGTTCATCAGCTTACCAGCCTCTTTCCGCCAATCTGGCAGGTGCATCCCTTCCGGGAGGGAAATACCCGAACGGTTGTAATGATGATGACCTTTTTTGTGGAGTATCATGGATACTTTATGGATCAGGAGCTGATGGCTGCCAGTGCCGGTTATGTCCGCGACTCCTTTGTGATGGCCTCCCTGGATCAGTTTTCAGAATTTGAGCATTTGGAGCGCATTTTGCTGGACGCTGTTTGTGATGAGCCGATTGATTACAGTGCGGAAAGCCTGGAGGAGCCTGCCGAAGTACCGGAAAAATATCGCAAATACCAGAAGGAGCCCTATGTGCCGGAGCCGCATTACCGGCGTGAGGAATAAAAGAAGCGCACAGCGGAAGAAGATCCGTTGTGCGCTTGCTTTATTTTGGTGAGGTGCCTGGGGCAACGAATTTGTAGCCGTGGCCCCGCACTGTTTCGATAATACCGGCCCCCAGCTTGCGGCGGAGCTTGTAGACCATGCTGGAGATCCCGGTCCAGCTGGCGTCATAGGAGTCCGCCGCAACAGCTTCATAGATTTGGCGAGCGGTGAACACCTGCCCTGGCCGGCGGGCCAGCAGGAGAAGAATATCAAACTCCATCGGCGTTAGCTCCACCGTCTGGCCAGCCTGCCATACCAGCCTGCGCTGCGGGTCGATCTGCAGGGAGCCAAAGAGCAGCGGCGTGTCTGCGGAGGCAGCCACCGTGGAAAAATCTGCAATAGAAGAAAGAGCGGCGATTGCTTTATTAAAGACAGCATCATCGTTATCATCAAAAGACAGGATTACCAACTTCCCAAACGAATCACCTCCCTATAGTTAGAACTGCGATATAATAAGTTTCCTATTCTGCAGTCAGCCTTTTCTTGAAAGAGATAGTTCCAGAAATACTTGCGGCGGCACTGGCTACCACATGACTGATCAATACCGCAACCCAAATTCCATTTAGGCCGAACCCCAGATAGGAAAGTAAGTACGCCAAGGGCATCCGGACTACAATGTAATAGAAAATCATCAGAAACATACTCTTTGACGGTTTCCCCATCCCGTTAAGGGAACCTAAATAGCAATTTGTGACGGTGTTAAGAATATACCCAATGCTGACGATCAAAAAATATGTTCCAACAATAGCGGCCACATCCTCACTGCGGACGAATAGACCGGAAAGCTGTCTCGAAAAACCGACCACCACAACGGAAAGAATTACGAGCAGGCCACAGCCATATCCCAAAGCGCACTTTAGATAGTCCTTGGCCCGATCATAACGGTTTGCACCAACGCACTGTCCAATAATAGTGGTCAAAACCATGTTCAGTGCCATTGCCGGGTAGAAAAGAATGGTTTCCAGTTTTCCCGTTACTCCATAAGCTGCTATTGCGGTGACGCTATAGGTGCTGACAAGCGCCGTGAGGAAAGTCGTGCTAATTGCAGGGATACTTTGCTGGATGACAGAAGGGATTGCTTTCTGAATCAGGGGTAATACAGCATTTCTGTCAAACGCAGAAATTTTGAATGCAAACAGCTTTTTCTTTTTCAGATAGATCAGCATAAACAGCAGGCAGATGACCTGAGAAAGAAGTGTAGCAATCGCCGCACCGTGAAATCCGATAAAGTGAATAAAAATAGGATCGAGGATCGCGTTCAAAATTGTTGACACCAGCATGGCTACTGCTTGAAACATAGAATTGCCAAAGCTCCGCAAAACAGCGGTGAAGTAAAGGTAAAGGTAAACTGCAAGATACCCAAGTACATAGATGGCCAAATAGCTGTATGCCATATCATAAGTTTCGGCCGGAGTATTCAGCGCCTTCAAAATTGCAGGAAGAGACGCCTCAAGCAGAATCGTCACAAGGAGGGAGAAAGCTACCGCAACGCAGAAGGATGTGGCAATCAAACTCTCTGTCTTTTTCTTGTCCTTCGCGCCAATCGCCTGGGAGATCAGAATTGATACACCGTTAGTTGCGCCCATCGCAACGGAAGTCAAGATCAGGATGATGGGGGTGGAGTTTGTCAATGCGGCATAGGCTGTTTCTCCCAGCAAGTTCCCGATCCACAGGCTGTCCACAAGGTTATACATCATATTGAGGAACATGGCGGCAATCATCGGGAGCGCCATCGCCATAAGGCAACGCTTTGTATTCCCACCTACAAAATCAATTTTTGTTGGCATGATAAAAACTTCCTTTCTATAATTGAATGAAGAACATTCATATTTGAATGATATTTTATGGCTACTAAAACAGTAGCCAGTTACCAAATAAGAGGTATCAGTCTCCATGAACGGAAACAATAATTTTTGAAATCTTCTCCGAAGCACTCATATAATGCTTTTTCCTCTACCTTAATCCGAATTCCATAGCAGACTGCCAAAATTAGTAACACAATGAAGGGCGAAAAAGCAGAACGGAAACAAAAAGCATTTCCAAGCATACTCAACATTGTTCCGGCATAAGCGGGATTCCTGATATATCGGTAAACGCCGGTTGTAACCAACTGCTGGTTGCTGCCTGTTTTGACAGCAAGCGTAAAGGAATGCCGCAGGCTCCAGACCGCAAAAGCACGCAATGTCGTGCCTATTAGAATTAAAGCCACACCCACATAGTAAAAAATATGAGGGAGAAGTATTTCTCCAGCTATTTGCGTAAATTGTTGGCTCCTGAAATAAGGGCTGAAGTAAAAACTTCCCCAACACCCCAACATAACAATCAGAAGCGTTCCATAATCACTATTTTTCTTATCCAGCCTTCTCAACCAGCCCCTAAAATTGTAGATCCAGATTCCAACTTCTACTAACATCATGTAGCTTATGGCATAAATGAAAGTGTAATATTCATGTAAGTTTGTAAAGCATGAAGGGTCATTCATTATAGCTCCTCCGTATGTGAATGAAAACTATTCAGTTATTGACCTTTGAATATCCCCCGCCCGATAGCAGGGGATATTTTTCAAAGGCGAAGCGCATATATGAGAAATTCTCGAATCCGCTTTGATTTATCTTCTTGTGTCAGTTCGTCCGCCAACAGGATGCCAAGCTGTCCATATACACAAAACATCGCAGCAGCCTGCAAATCATCAATCTGGATCTCACCGTTTTGCTGGGCCCGCTGTAGCAGCTTTTCCACAGGCGGAACCAACTTCTCACATACTTTTAGAGAAAGCTGATCGTGGAATTTCTTATTTTCGGCCTGGTGAAAAACTGAATAGTACTTTGTGTCCCGATCTTCCATCGTGGCAGGCATATCTTCGATGATCTGCCGCAGGGACTTGTGATCGTCCTTTTCAAAGCCAACAAGCTGTTCCACCAGAACATCTGCATACTGTTCAATCGCGCTGTCAAATAGCGCCTCTTTGGACGGAAAGTATCGGTAGCATAGACCTTGAGCAACGCCGATTGCTTTTGCTATATCTGTAATCGAGGTTTTTTCATATCCATTTTCCCCGAACAATTTGAGGGCAGTATCCAAGATCTCTTGCTTGCGTGCTTCTGGTTCTTTTGTAATCCGCATAGTCCGAGCCTCCTTTCTTTTTATAATAGCACGCCCACGCTAAAGAATCAATGATTGAATATCACTCATTTTTGAGCCATAGCAATACAGGCCGTATTTCCAATCTGCTCCCACGACACATTATGAAAATATTCTGAAAGCATCGAAACGATTTCTGTTTCAGAGTATATCTTCACATCGCCTTCTTTGCTATGGCGCATATAGAAATTCATTATCACGCGCCCTACAAATGGTTGCCAGCAATCCCCCATCAGGAAGGTCCCTTCCGGCTTCAAAACACGATGCACTTCCTTTAATACATTCTGCGGAGCTGGGTAATGATGAAAAGAGTCATTGCAGTACACAACATCAAAAGTGTTATCCGGGAAAGGGAGTGACTCACTATCTCCCAGTAACAGCTTGACTTGTTCCGGAAGTTTTGACTTAGCAACAGCAAGCATTTCCTCCGACAAGTCGATGCCGCACAATTCTTTATGGGTATCCTTCTGAAAAATGAGTTTCAGCATTTCACCAGTCCCACATCCTAAATCCAGAGCAGAGTGGAAAGGAATGTGTGACAGCTTTTCCAGCAGAATAGGATAAAGGGAGCGGGCGTGCTGGCCCTTAATATCTTTATCGTAGGTGGCGGCCTGTTGGTTAAACGCTGCTTTTGAGTTTTCTTTTATGGTATTCATGGCTCAACCTCCTTCTATCAATAAGTATAGCACCATTTGTGAAAATGTCAATGAATAATTTTCATTCATAAATTGGGAATACGAATTTTGCAAAGAGAAAAAACTGCTTCACAGCAATTCCCCATCTTTCAAATCGAATTCACAAACACCAGAAGGAGCCCTGTGTGCCGGAGCCGTATTACTGGCGTGAGGAATGAAAGAAGCGCACAGCGGAAGTAGATCCGTTGTGCGCTTGCTTCATTTTGGTGAGGTGCCTGGGGCAACGAATTTGTAGCCGTGGCCCCGCACTGTTTCGATGATGCCAGCCCCCAGCTTGCGCCGGAGCTTGTAGACCATGCTGGAGATCCCCGTCCAACTGGCGTCAAAGGAGTCCGCTGCAACGGCCTCATAGATCTGGCGGGCAGAGAACACCTGCCCTGGCCGGCGGGCCAGCAGGAGCAGAATATCAAACTCCATCGGCGTCAGGTCCACCGTCTGGCCGGCCTCCCGGACCAGCCTGCGCTGCGGGTCGATTTGCAGAGAGCCAAAGAGCAGCGGGGCGTCTGCGGAGGCGGCCACCGTGGACAAGTCTGCGACTGAAGCAAAGGCCGATATTGCTTTGCTAAAAAGGGCTTCTTCATCGTCCCTAAACGATAGAATTATAAACTTCCCAAGCAGCTCACCTCCAGTCATTCAAACTTCGCCCGCTTATTATCTTTTGGATCGTGCGGGGCGAACCATCAACAGGACGATGCCCGCGGCCAACAGTATGCACTGAACGATAAGAACTGCGGCCGGCATAGAGAAGGCGGGGTCTAAAGTACCAAGTGCTAGAGGGTACTTGCTGAAAAAATGTCCGTTCCAGATTCCCAGGGCGTCGGGCAGCGGCAAGGCCATACACAGGAAGGGTACCGCCATCCACACATACACCAGCCAGGGCCGGATCTGCCCCAGCAGCCAGCCGCTCCCCAGTGCGAACACAAGGGCGGGCAGAAGGGTCGCCAGAGCCGGGAGCAGAAGACTCCCCCAGCCGTACCAGTGGAACATGCGGCCGTAGAACACCGCCGCCTCTCCCATGCACAGCAGGCTCAGCAGCACGCCGCCCGTCAGGGCCGCGGCGCACCGGGCCAAAGCGTACTGCCTGGGCGGCATCGGCGTAGCGTCCATGAGAACTGCCGCCCGCCGGGCCTTGGGCGAGGTATAGAAGGTCAGAAAGAACAGCATCCCGATCCACAGCAAAGGCAGCATGCGGGAGAGATAATCCCCAAAGCTCCAGGGAGAGAAGGGGGCGGTGTGGGATACCCCCAGGATGGTCACGGCATGGAGCACCAGCGCCCCGTAGAGAAGCAGCACAACCGCCAGCCCGATAAAAAACTTGTTCCACAGCAGCCTGCGGCATTCATATCGAAAAATCTTACGCAAGGTTCAAATCCTCCTCCGTCAGCCCGCAGGCATCCAAAAATTCCTGGTAGGTCAGATAGGGATACATGGGGTCCAGCTCCCGGTTGAACAGGTCATGGAGGATCTGATCCATGGCCTCCTCGCCGCCCACCAACTGCTCCGCTTTCCAAATTTTCAGGGGCATCTCATTGTACTGCCGAACCTGAGACAGACTGTTGGAGATGGCAAGCTGCACCTGCGCCGGCAGCATCTCCAGATATTCGGGATTGCGCACATAGAAGTTCAGGTAGTAGTCATCTACCGCTTTCTGCCACTGATCCACATAATGCTCCTGGGCATATTCCTCGCCGTACAGATCCTTGACGATACGGTAGGTGGTGTAGACAGTCAGTCCCTCGGCAGACCAGGGGCTGGTGGGATCGGAGGTATCAAACATGTTGCCCAGGCCCCACCACTGGTGCACCAATTCGTGAATCATCACTTCGCCTGCGCCCCCGCCCTTTTCGGTGTTCCCCAGGTTGGCGGCGGTAAAGTCCGCCCCATCCAGCAGGCTGGCCCCGGTGGTGGCGTAGCCGCCGCCGGCCACCCGGCTCTGGATAAGCTTGAGCGTTTCACCTGTACCAAAGGACAAGGAACCATAGTGCTCAGTGCAGTAGTCCACCACTTCCTTCACCGCGTCCACGGCTTTGGCGGCCTCCATGACGGCCTGATGCTTGTGACCGTAGTAGAACTGGATGGTCATGCCGCCGGCCTCAATGTCCTCCCGGATATAGTCCCCGGCGTAGAGAATGCCGCCGGCGCCGTTGTGTTCATACCGCCATGTTCTGGTGCCGTCCTCGTGTTCCGCGACGACCTCCGCCGCGCTGGAGCCGAAGGGAATCGCCAGCATATTTTCCGGCAGGGTGATCTCAATTTCAGCGGGATAGCCGGCATCTCCGGGCATGACATTCATCACACGGGGCGAGAGGGCCGAGTTCTCCAGGCAGAGGTATTCGCGGCTCAGCTCCTTGCCGCCCTGCATGGTGGGCATGCTCTCCTGGGGGAATCCGCTGTACTCCATGGTCAGCTCCACTTCTTCCTCTGCGGGAATGGTGACTTCCAGCAGAGCCTCGTTATACTCCTGGTAGTCGCTTACCGTGAAGGGAACGTCAGCGCCGTTGGCTTTCACATTGGAGATGGCGTAGCCCGGGTTGACGCCGAAGGAAATGCTCTGCTCCTGGCCGGAGGTGTTCCGGAACTGGTAGGAGGCCCGGCCCGTCACGGTGCCGGCATCGGTGTCCGGAAACACCTGAGCGGTGCGGCGGACAAAGGTAACGCCCTCGGCATAGGGGATCTCATAGAAGGACATCACCGTTAAATCCGGGTTGCTGTGGTCGATAAAGGGCTGGGCGGCATAGGCGGCGCCGGAACAGATCAGCAGCGCCAGGGCGATCACCGGGCGGTAGAGCCGCCGGGCGCTCCGGGCCAGGGAGCCGAACACGCCCTTCCCATATTGCCGGATGCAGAGATAGGAGATTGTCCAGACCCCGGCCAGTGCAAGGAGCCAGGTGAAACGCATCCAGGCCACCGACCGGAACACACGGAGGTTGGAGAAATCATCGGACAAAGCCCACACGCAGGGGTTGAGCCAGCATAACTGCCATTCCGCTGCCCACACCGTCAGGCTCAGGGCGCAGAAGGCGATAAACAGGACGATGGACAGATCCGCCCGCCGGGTGAACTGGTAGGCTGCGGCCGCCGCCAGGATGCCCAGGGGCAGCGCCAGCCCCATAAACAGCAGATAGGCCAGCACATAGTTTGCGCCGGTGAACACGGCGCCGATCAGCCCCGCGCTGATGGGCAGCCAGACCAGCATCGTGAGGCCCACTGTCAGCACCGCGGCCGTCAGCAGGGCCAGCAGTCGGGTCAGGGCTGTGGTCAGAGGGGACACCACCGCGTCGGTGAGAATGTCCACCCGGCTGCGGCAGGCCCGGTCCAGCTCAAAGATGGTCAGCAGGCCGAAGAGGATGGCGCCGGCCACACCGCCGGCAATCGCGGGGTTTGCCAGATACATGGAGAGCATGGTGGTGGATGTGGCGGGCTTGTAGAGTACCAGCCCCAGCACCGGGGAGAGGACCGCCAAAGCCATCATCAGCCAGGTCAGGCGGCTTTGCAGCAGCCGCTTCAGTTCCAGGGGAAAGAGCCGCATTGTCTTCATTGTACCGCCTCCCTGGAGATCAGATAGAGGTAAGCATCCTCCAAAGAGGGCTCCTCCGCCTGGGCATAGGACGGCAGCTTGTCCGCCACGGCCCGGCAGCGGATGCCCTGACTGGTGTTCACCCGGGCGGTGATGTGCAGCCCCTGCTCCAGCGTCTCATCCTTCTCCCAAAAGATGCCCACATGGCCGGCAGCCGACTGGATCAACTGCTCCGGCGTGCCGGTGAACAGGATGGTCCCGTGGTGGATGACCACGATCTGGTCGCACACCGACTGCACATCCTCGATGATGTGGGTAGAGAGAAGCACCAGATGCTCCTCGGCTGTGCGGGAGAACAGGTTGCGGAAGTGGATGCGCTCCTCCGGGTCCAGTCCCACGGTGGGCTCGTCAAAGATCAGGAAGGGGGGATTCCCCAATAGGGCCTGGGCGATGCCTACCCGCTGGCGCTGGCCGCCGGAGAGGGTGCGGATCTTGGATTTTGCCTTTTCTTCCAGATTGACCGCCTGGATTGTCTTTTGGATCGCGGCCTTGGGATTCGCAATCCCCTTGAGTGCGGCCATGTAGTCTAAAAACTGGGTGACCGTCAATTCATCGAACAAACCGAAGTCCTGGGGGAGATAGCCGAGGCTGGCTTTCAGATGGCTCTCGACCTTGGCCAGCGGCACCCCGTTCAGCAGGATGTTCCCTCCGGTGGGCTGCAGGGCCGCCACCAGCAGCTTCATCAGGGTGGATTTGCCCGCCCCGTTGGGGCCCAGCAGCCCGATGAGGCTGGGGGATTTTAACTCCAGGTTCAGCCCCTTTAAGGCCTGCTTCCCACTGGGGTAGGTCATACTGACATTTTGAATCTTGATTTCCATATTGTTGGATTCCTTTCTGCTTGGGATGAGGAAAGAATACCAGGGCAATATGGAGCGAAGATGGAGGGAATTTGTGATTTGTATGGAGAAAGGCAGAAAACAGGGCAGGCCACCGGCCTGCCCCGTTCTAACACTATAAAAGATGTTTTTTCACCCAGCTATCCAGTAAGGCCATCTGTTCCTCTGTGTGGAACCAGTGCTCACCGCCCTCCAGGACGGTGAGACCGGCGCCGTGCTCCGCCGCGAACTGCTCCACACTCTGACGGGACACCAGATGGTCGCCCCGGCATAGAGGATTTCCGTGGGGACCTGCCAAGCGATGGGATGCTCCCGCACATAGCACAGGTACGCCCAGGACAGGGTCTCCCCGAAGTCTGTGGGGACCTCTCCCCGTTCGCATAGCGCCTGCTCCGACACACCGGCCCAGGCCATCATGTCCAGGATCAGCCGTTCCATGTCCAGCACCGGCGACACGAACAGCGCCCTGTCCGGCGCCTGATCCCCCAGGGCCAGCATGGTGAAATAGGCCCCGATGCTGTTGGCCAGGAGAATGATGTGCTCATACTGCCGGCGGGCCTCGTCATAGGCGGCCGCGATCTGGGGTGCCGCCTCCCAGGGAAGCTCCCCCCGGTAGTCCACCCCCAGCACGTCGAAACTGGGGCAGACGGCCCGGAAGCGGTCTGCCTCCCCGGCGCTGCCGCCTTTGCCGTGGACATATAAAATTGCGCGTTTCAAACCTGTTCACCTCCGTCCTCAGCCTGTGGACTGTCTGCGGCCATACGGTCCATCCGTTCCTGTACCTCGGTAAAGAACCGGGACAGGTGGAACCCGTCCGCCACCGCGTGGTGGATGTTCATGGTCAGCGGTATGACCAGCCTGCTGCCCTCCGCCTCGTACTTGCCCCAGGTGACCACCGGGGCCAGAAAGTCCCCCTGGTCAAACACATGGACATCGAAGTGGCGGTAGCGAACCCAGGGCAGACAGGACACATCGAAGTGATTCGTTGGCTGCCCTTCCACCACGCCCCGGAGTTCCCGGTACTTTTCCCGGTCCTCCAGAAAACGGGCGTGGAATGCCGGCAGGTCCTCCATGTAAGGCGTAACCAGCTTGGTGAAGTTCCCGTCCTCCGGGTGGAAGTGGGCATAACTGGGGGAAACAAAGTCCCAGCGGATCAGGTTTCCATCCTGGTCCCAGCCCAGTTTGAACTCCTCATGGGCGTTGATCACCCGGGATACCACCCAGATCATGGCCGGATAGAACTTCATGCCGCGCTGCTTGACGAACCGGACCAGCGGCGTCACATCCATGTCCACCGTCAGGCTCATGACCACTCGCATGTGGTCCATATAAAACTGAAACAGATCGCCTCTCGGCCAGGTGCTGAAATCAACCTTTTTGTAATTCATCTCAATACTCCTTTGCATGATTGTTTTTCCGTTTCATCATGCAAGGCCATTGGGATGGGGTATTTCCGTTTGCTCCATACAAGCCATCCAGCTCAAGCCTTGCATGGAGCCGCATCAAGTCCGCGCTTCATTCGTTCACCTCCTCAATGAACCGGGCGCAGGATGCCCTTTCCGGCAATCCAAAAATGAGATGTTTTTTTCCAGATATCTGCCTTGTAGCCACAGGTGTGAATCAAAATCGTCTGTTCCGCAGGCACCCTCACTTTCATTGGATCATCTATGCTTATCCTATCATATTCCCGGCGGCAAGTCCAGAAACAGCGTCCGTTTCAAACCGCACCGCAGCCCGCACCCCGTCCTCTGTATTTTCGATGGTACATTCCGCTCCATGCCGGGCCAAAATCATTTTCACCAGATACAGCCCCAGGCCGCTGCCACCTGTAGCCCGGTTCCGGGAGGTTTCTTCCCGGTAGAATGCCTCAAACAGATGAGGCAGGGCTTTTTCCGAGATGTGGGCCTCGGTGTTCTCCACCGTCAGAGCTGGGCGGCCGTCCAGCAGGCCGCACCACACCCGCACCTCCGCCCCCTCCGGCGAGTAGAGGGATGCGTTAGAGAGCAGATTGCCTGCCACCCGGCCCAGCAGAGAGGCGTCCCCGATGACAACGATCCCCGGCGTCAGATCCTTTACCAGCCGCTGGTTCCGCTGCTCCAGAAGAGGTGCGTCCAGGGCAAGCTGGCGCTCGATCAAGGCGGACAGCTCCACGGGCTCCCGCTTCACAGCCACAGAGCCGCTTTCCATACGGGAGATCGCCAGCATCTCCTGCACCAGATTTTCCATCCGTCCCGTTACCCGGAGCGAGCGAAGCAGGTACTTGTCCCGGTCCTGATAGACGCCAACCCCCTCCAGCATGCCGGAGAGCTGCCCCTTCAGAATGGTCACCGGAGTTTTCAGCTCATGGGAGGCGGCGTTGAAGAAGGCCATCCGCTGGCGGTCCAGCTCCCGTTCCCGTTCCACCTCACCCCGGAGCGCCCGATTGGCGTTCTCCAGGTCGGTGAGAGCGGTGTCCAGCCGCCGGGCAAGCTGATCCAGACTGCGGCCCAGCTTGCCGATCTCGTCCTTGCGCTTTTCACCGCATTCCCAGTGGAAGTCCAGCTCCGCCATTTTCCCGGCGATCCCGCTCATGCGCACGATAGGCCGGGTGATGTATCGGGAGTAAATCAAGGCGCACAGCAGAGAAAATACCAATAACACCATCAAAAGCCAGGGGGCTATCTGGATCAGCGCCCGCACCGCCAGATTTTCCACTTCGATCCGCGGGGTGACATAGAGGGTATAGCTCTCGTTCTGGCCTGCAAACACCACCTCGGCGGTAATGGTAGCCTGCTCCGACATGGTGACCGCTACCGTATCGCCTTCCCGGATGTCCTGGCTGTGATAACCGACGGTGCTTTCCTGCTCTGAGGTGGTGACAATCATGGTATCATCCTCATACACAGCCTGCACCGTCAGCTTGGCCCCTGTGTCCACCAGGCGCCCGTCCGGCCCCACCAGCATGGCGTTGGCCCCGGAGGTAAGCACAAAGTCATCCAGCAGCTCGCCACAGTCCGCAGGAGTCGTGTCCGCCAGTTTCCCCACCAGGGCATCCACCTGAGCGGTAAGGTCATCATTTACTACGGCGGTATAGGTGCTGGGGGAGGCCCAGGCGATAAAGCTGAAGGTGACCGCCCCGGCCGCGAGCAGGACGCCGGCGGTAATGAGAAAGATCCGGGCTGTCAGGCTTTCAGTGATCCTCTTTCGCAGCACGGTAGCCCACCCCCCTTACAGTATCAATATAGTTCCGCCCCAGCTTGTGGCGGAGGTTTTTGATGTGGCTGTCCACCACCCGTTCGTCCCCATAGAAGTCATAGCCCCATAGTTTTGCCAGTAGCATCTCCCGGGTGAACACCCGGCCCGGCGCGGCCAGAAAGGTGTGGAGCAGTTCAAACTCCCGGGCGGTCAGGTCCAGGAGCCGGCCGTCCAGCAGGGCCTCCCGCGTGTCCAGATCCAAAGTCAGGTCCCGGTACCGCAGGCGGCTGTCCTCCCCGGCGGTTCCACGGCGGCGGAGGATGACCCGGATCTTTTCCAGCAGCACCGGCATGGAGAAGGGCTTGGTCACATAGTCGTCGATGTCCATACCGAAACCCCGGAGCTGCGATTCTTCCCCATCCAGGGCGGTGAGCATCAAAATAGGGACCTGGGACTGCTGGCGGATCAGCTCGCAGACCCCAAAGCCGTCGATTTTCGGGAGCATCAGGTCCAATAGAACCAGGTCGAAGGTCTGCCCGCCAAACAGAGCCAGGGCTGCCACGCCATCCCCAGCCACGGCAGTCTGGTAGCCGGCATCCTCCAGGTAGGCGCGCAGCAGCTCCTGAATATCCGGCTCGTCTTCCACAATTAAAATGCGTTTCATTTGTAATCACCCAATCGAAGTATATCATGGGATTGTGAATTTATCATGGAGAAAAGAAAGTAATCACAAAAAGAAGCGCACAGCGGAGAAAAATCCGTTGTGCGCTTGCTTCATTTTGGTGAGGTGCCTGGGACGATGAATTTGTAACCGTGTCCCCGCACTGTTTCTATGATGCCAGTCCCCAGCTTGCGCCGGAGCTTGTAGATCATGCTGGAGATCCCGGTCCAGCTGGCATCAAAAGAGTCCGTAGCGACAGCCTCATAGATTTGGCGGGCGGAGAACACCTGCCCTGGCCGGCGGGCCAGCAGGAGCAGAATGTCAAACTCCATCGGGGTCAGGTCCACCGTCTGGTCGGACTGCCATACCAGCCTGCGTTGCGGGTCGATTTGTAGATTTCCAGACAATAAAGTAAAAGCAGTGTTTTCTTGAACCTCAATATGTTCTGCCCGAAATGCCCGCACGAGCCGCTGGAGCAAAGCATCTTGTGCCTTTGTTGGATTCGTTATTCGAATAATGATGGTCTTTTCCATCCTGACGCCTCCTTATGAGCCGTCGTAGTGTATTAGGCGCAGGGGAAAAGACTGCTGAACGACGGCTTTTTTTCTTTTGCCGTCGTCCGGCAGCAGTTAATTTTCGATTTTTTTCTTATGGGAAAAGACAATCAATCCAACCAGAAACATCACGATAAGGCAAAGTACAATGCTGATACATCCGCCGATGGTGGCCGGTACAGGGGCTTCATAGTAAGTAGATTTATCCGAGAAGAACATGGACACACGATATGCGAAGCTGCCCGGAATGATAAAACCACTTTCTGAACCGATGAACAGGCAGGATGCAAAGCCATATATAACCCCTACGACGCTTGTTACAATGATATTGCGGCTCAGGTTGATAACGATTGCCCCTAAACAGGTAGTTATCAAAACGACAACACCAGCTTCAATTCCAAACCCGATTGCCAGATTGAGGAACAGGGAAACACCCCCGGTCAACCTGCCAGCTCCATTGAGTACCGCCACAAGCAGGCCAAAAGCGATAAATAAGACGGCCGCGAAGCCGAAGCCGATAACGATGCTGACAGCGACTTTCGATAGAAAGAGCTTCTTCTTTGAAAAACCGTAGGTAATCCAGTTGATGTAAGTTTTGTTCTTGTATTCCTGATAAAATAGCGAACCTATCAAAATGAAGATCACCATTGGGAAGAACATGGAAAACTGGTTATTCATAAAGAAGAACAGGTCAGCAAGTGATTTTGTGCTGTTGTTAAAAACTGCTCCTGCTCCGCCGGTAAGGATGGGAAGAAGCGACAACAGCAGAAGAAACACCATAAACCATTCCCGCTTCAACTTGTAAAACTCATTTTTAATCAACACTCCCATTATGCTTCCTCCCTCTGGCCGGAAGTCATAATATCCTCATACAGTGCTTCCAGTTCCTTTTCGTTATAGTCGTTTTCTACAACCTTGATGATTTTTCCGCCACGAATGAAAATAAGAACATCTGTGACAGCGGCAATCTCCGTCAGATTATGGCTTGATACCAAAATACAGTGTTGGGGAGATTTCAGGCGTTCTTTCAGAAGCAGCCGGATTTCCTTTATCCCCATCGGATCAAGGCCATTGGTAGGTTCATCCAGCAGCAAATATTGAACATTGCCTAAAAAGGCGCGGGCAATTCCCAGCCGTTGGCGCATTCCCAAAGAAAGTTGAGAGAACAGCTTTTTCCGGGCATCCAGCAGGTTTACTTGTTTGAGCGCTGCTTCGATGTTTGGCCGTTTCAAACCTAAATACTGCGCGTGGAGCTTCAAATTTTCCTCTACGGTGAGCCGTGGGTAAAAAGCCGGGTATTCAATCAAACTTCCAAAACATCTACTGGAAACGGGTTGTCCATCCGAGAGGATTTCTCCCGAAAAGGCAGTCAGTCCCAGCATGGACTTAAACAGTGTTGTTTTACCGGCCCCGTTCGGCCCCAGAACACCATAGATTTTTCCTTGCTCTAAAGTCAGGTGGATGTTGGACAGCAAGGCGGTATTTCCAACATTCAGATTTACATTTTTGATTTCCAGCATGAAATTCCTCCGTTATTGAAAAAAGATGAAAAGCAAAAAGGCCACAGCATAAATCAAAAATGAAATCCCAATGGGTTTTGTTCTCTGTTTTAACCCTTTTAGGCCATCGCTCAATATACCATGCAAGGCCATGAGCAGGCACACTGCCAAAGCGATGAGTGAAATTACTAAAGCTACCTTAACCATTGTTTGTACCTCCTATGGCTCATACTTTACCAAAGAGGTTTAGGATTTGTTTGAGAAAAGTCTAAGGAAAGTCTAAGGATGAAAAAAGGGCTGCCGAAGCAGCCCTTTAGAAATTGACAATGGGAAACACGATTTGAATTGCAAAGATACCGTTTTGCAGAGAAGCCGAGATTTGCCCGCCCATACGGGTCACAAGTCTTTGAGCGATTGCCAACCCCAGCCCGGTTGTCTTTTTTGCCCGTGACTGGTCGGTGGTGTAAAAACGGTCAAACAAATGGGGAATATCTTCCTGCTGAATACTGCTCGACGCATTTTTAACGGTTATAACCGTTTGAGCTTCTTCTAACGCTGCGGTGATCTGATAATTTCCCTCCCCGTGAACAAGCGCATTATAAACCACATTTGAGAAGATCCGGGCTAAGGCATCTGGATCGCCCCAAATGATAGCCGGTGAATTTGGGATAACGATATTGGGGACGCATTTTTTCTGTTCAAAATCGCCATAGTATGAGGCAACAACATCCCGAAGTACACTGTGTATATCTGTATTCCTGCAATTCAATTTCAGCTCGTCGGCCTCAATCCTTGCAAATTCAAACAGTTGGTCGAGAAGTAGCTTTACAGCGGAAATTCGTTCTCCCGCAATCGTTACATATTCTTTTTGCTCCCCGGTTAAATCCTGTTCCTGTAAGAGCTGGATATAGCCGTTTGCTGTTGCCAGCGGCGTTCGCAAGTCGTGGGACAGACTGGTAATAGTATCCCGGAACAGGGCGTCGCTCCGTTCGATTTCCTGCCTCATACCGCGATATTTTTCGAGAAGATGATTGATACTTGTAGCCAAATCCTGTATTGGCCCATCCGTTTTTTCCACCATGATTTCTGTTTGCGTATCCCGGTCTGTCAAAAAATCAATCTGCTTTTTGATTTTCCGAACCAGTTTCCGCTGATAAATCAGTTTCAGAAACAAAAACAGGGAAAGCATTGCCAGCAAGATACATAACACAATCATGCGGCCATCACCGCCTTTCCAAACCGCGCAAATCCAGCCTTTGAAACAAGGAGAACGAAACGGCTGTCGGTAAAAACAAATATACTACCAGCGTAATCAAAATGGGCATTAAATTCTCCCCAAAGGTATTGATCTGCAAGCTATGGGAAAGCCCTACCACCCAATACTTGTAGAGCGAATAATCCATATCCAATGCTGTGCTTATCTTTGTGAGATATAGATACAAAACCCCCAGCAGAAAAAATGCGGCAATCGTGACAATTATCCGATGCCGGAGCAGGTAACTTAGCAGATTGAGAAATGCGGTGTACCCTAAAAAGCACAGACATTGAAGCAGAAGAAAGGCTCCGATTGCAGAAAACGAATAGTCTATGTCATACCGGGATGCTCCCATTATCAAAATGGACAAATATGCAACACCAAAACATACAAACAGAAAAAACAAAACGCCAATCCATGAGGCCAGTAGTTTTCCAAAAAATAGATGTACTCTGCTTGTTCCTTTAGAAAGTGCGATACTGTATGTGCCGGTATGAAAATCTTCTGTAAAGTACAGGCACAAAAAAAGCGTCAACGGAAAGATCAGGCTGTAATCTGAAAATAGAAACTCCGTGAACGAAACCAGTGATATAGCCGGAAGCATAGCATCTACCGAATTATGATAAAATGTCAGGGCAAGCGCAAAGACAAAAAAAGCAGCCAGTGCGAGGCAGACCCAAAACAGGCGGTTTTTGCGGATACGAAATAACTCACTTTGCATCGTCTGGATCACTCTTTGCACCTCCTGTCATTTTCAAAAGATAGTCGGTCGGCTCCATACCGGCAAGCCAGATTTCCGATACCTCTATCCCGGAACGAACCAGCAGCGTATTGATTTCCCCGGATTGCTCATTGCAATGAAAAATTCTAATCAGGTCATGGCCCAACACTTCAAAATCCGGGAACTGCTGGCTTAAAATCGTAATAACCCGTTCTAATTGCGGGGTTCTTATCTTTATGCACCTCTGGCAGCTCTCTTTCAATTCCCCAGTCGTAAGCTCACAAAGCAGCTTGCCATCTGCCATCACACCATATTTAGATGCAAGCCGGGAAAGCAGCGTATAGTCCTGTCCAGAGATGAGAAGCGTGGTATGGTTCATTTCATGCAGATAGGTCAGAACAGAAAGCAGGTGTTCACATTCCCCCTTATCCAGCCCGGAAAAAGGGTCGTCCAGAATTATCATATCTGGATTTCCCAAAAGGGCAACCGCCAAATTCACTAAACGCTGGGTCGATAATGGCAATCGCCGCACCGCCTTTTTTTCTTTCAGGTTCAGATGCAATATATCTAAAAAACGGCTTTCTGTGCTTCCGAAAGCAGAAGAAAAATAGTGCAGCATATCAGCCGGTGACAGAGAGCCGATTGTCACAGGCTTTTGGGGTACAAATCCAATCCGGCGGCGCTCCTGCTGATAGTCTATATTGCCAAATAATTTGAGCGTACCAGATTGAGGTCGAAGTGTGCCAATAATGGCCTGCAACAGTACAGATTTTCCGGCGTTATGACCGCCATACAGTGCATAGATTTCTCCACGCTTTACCTGAAATGTGATATTTTTAATCCCGTTTCCGTCCGGGAAAACATAGGTCAACCCGGCCGTTTCCAAAGCAGCCCCCAAAAAATCATCCCCTTTCCACATCGTCTTATTGTAGCAGATCGGCGTGCAAATTTTATAAGATTTCTCTAAGGATTAGCCCTGCATTTTGAAACCGAGGCCCCAAACCGTCTGAATATACTTTTCCTCTGGATTGACTTTGGCAAACTTCTTGCGGAGATTTCCAATGTGGACATTGATTGCGTTATCGTCCCCGATAAAATTTTCATTCCACACGCTTTCAAAGATATTGTTCTTTGTGAATACTTTTGAGGGTGCGGACATCAAAAGCTGTAAAATCAGATATTCATACCGTGTCAAAGCAATGGGGGTATTCCCGATTTTAGCCTCCATAGCTTCTGTATCAAGGGACAAGTCCTTAAAATGAAGCGTCTTGCCATTATTGAGGCCGGAGGATTTTTGAAAGCGCCGCAGCACCGCTTCAATCCGAACCAGCAGCTCTTGATTGTCGAAAGGCTTTGTGATGTAATCATCTGCGCCGTTTCGTATGAGGTTCACTTTGCTGTCTATATCCGTTTTAGCGGACACACCGATAATCGGAATATCCATCGCACTTTTTATCTTCTCCAATACTGTTTCTCCCGGTATGCCGGGCAGCATCAGATCAAGTAAAATTAAGTCAAAAGTGCCTTTCTCCATCAACAGAAGCGCCTCGCTCCCCGAGTAGGCAGAAGTTACATAATAGCCGTGTTGGGTGAGAAGTCGCTTTGTCATGTCGTTGAGTGGCACGTCATCTTCGATGATTAAAATACTAAAAATTTTTTCCATGTCTATGCTCCTTGCCAATCGGTTTTCCTTTCCGACATAATCTATAAATCAATTATCAGATGTTTCTATTATAATTCCTGGTCTGAAATAGGACAAGGGCGAACCTCCCTCTGACGGGAAATAAAATATCACCTCATATCAAATTTCACTTCATTTTCATAATTCAACCCGAAATGTACAATGATATAGGGTGATATGAAAATGTACCAAGATGAAAGAAGGTTTGACTTTCATGGGCTCGGTCTGGCACTGAAACAGGCCAGAGAGGCAAAGGGCTGGACGCAAGCCTATGTTGCGGAATTGGTCGGCAAGACTGACAAAACCATTATGAACATTGAGAACAAAGGCCAGCACCCCAGCTTCAACCTGTTTTTTAAGCTCGTCACGCTGTTCGATATATCCGTAGACCAGTTTTTCTATACGGAGGGCAACCGTGGCGGAGACAGTTGCCGGAAACACATTGATGTACTTTTAGACTCCATGAACGAAAAAGAGCTTGTTGTCATGGAGGCTACAGCGTATTATTTTTTCCTTTTCAAGAATACAAGGAATCACAAAAGAACTGAAAAGCCGCAGGCCGGGAAATCCCCAACCTGCGGCCTCACTGCGGCAAAATTACTCTGCCGCAATTTCCCATTCTCTCAAATTGAACTCACTCAGCGGATAAATTTCCGAGGCAGACGCCTCAAAGCCAAGCGTAATATCCCCGTTGCTGCTGACGCCCTCCAGAACGCGCTCGATAGCGCCGTCATCATGATGCAGCAGCATTCCGACTTGAATTTCTGCACCATGCTTGTCGTAGTATCTCAGCCGCATCACTTGCCTTCAACAGCC
The DNA here is from genome assembly GCF_002161245.1 of Flavonifractor sp. An9. Taxonomy (NCBI): domain Bacteria; kingdom Bacillati; phylum Bacillota; class Clostridia; order Eubacteriales; family Oscillospiraceae; genus Flavonifractor; species Flavonifractor sp. An9. Next base: position 116,428 of record NZ_NFHC01000004.1, on the reverse strand, counting down.
GCCTTATCGTAATAGTGAACATAGACATTGTAATCCCGGAACCGGGTGATCATCCGAATCCAAATATACAGGTGATCGGTTTCGGAATAGAGGTTGAACTCCGTCGTTTCGCTGGTGGCCTGCGCATACCTGCAGAACCGCCGCATGGTGTCCAGCGTCTTGAAGGCTGGCAGCTTGAACAGGGCATTCTGGAACTTGTCGATCTCCTTCACCAGTTCCGGCGCTGTCTTTTTCTCAGGCCCATCGTGCCAGGTTGTCCACCACCGATGGCCGTCATAATCCGAGCGGGAGTAGGCGATCTCACTGACAGGCCGGCCAGTGAACTGCATGGGCGGTGTATCGGTGTGCCGGAATACTTCCTCGAAGGTGCAGGTAGTATTCAGGTAGCATACGCGCCCTTTTTCAGATGCCGGAAGTTTGCCGCGCTTCACCGCATCCCATTCTGTGAGGGGCAAAGGGGCGTGGACGGCATCCCGAAGGGCCTCATCCATGCCACAGGCTTCACAGATCTGCACATCCGCATAGCGGCTGAGGGCATTGACCATCAGGTGGGCGGCCAGAGGGGCGCCGCACCGCAGGCATCGGGGCGGCTCTGCAGCATCGCCGTCTGCATACAGCGTCTTGTCTTTACGCCAGGTAGTTTCCAACAGGTCTTTGGGATATAATTTGATCTTCATGATTTTGTGCTCCTTTTTCTGGATTTCTTTTTTGACGCCTTTTGGCGGACTTCGCTTGTTTCTTTGAATGTCTGAGCAAGGGGCGGGTCATGCCTTGCGTCGCTTTCTCTGCGGCGTGTTTCAGACCAGGGCATAAAAGTAGGCAGCTCGTCCTGGAACAGCGCCAGCAGATCGGCGGCCATATCTTCCCGGCGGCGATACAGACTGCTTAGCGCAATATTGGTGTCACAGTCTGTGATCGTAGTCCGCAGGATGATCCCGCGGTGCTCAAAGGTGAAGCGCCGGTGATGTGCCGGATCTTCGGCCTCGACCCGCAGCGGGGGTATGTCAAAGGAATTTTGCAGCCTGCGCCACCCGCTATAATCTGTGTAGTGGAAATCCGGAATGTGGTTTGCCAGCCGCCGAAGCGCCAAATATAGCCGCTCATATCGCCGGCCGAGTTCTCCCTTCAAGCGCCGTTCATAGTAGGTGTAGCCGTCTGGGTCCAGCTTTTTCAGCTTTTTGGCGTTGAAGAGGTATTCCACATATTCCACGCCGTCCTCCAGCCGAACCTGGCCGGTGCGCTCCCCCAGACCATTGCGCTTGATCCAGGCGTAAAAACGTTTGCCTGCAGATCTGGTGTTGATATATCCACAATCTTTGGGACACAGGCCGCTCAGATTGACCGTGAGGCTGTCCCAGAATACCAACTGGCCTAAGCTTTCCTGATAGAGTTTGATGGCAAGATTGCCTTCCGGATAGGTGGAAACTTTGAGAGTCAGGGCATATTCCGTTCCTTTCATGTTAAATGGTATTGGTTTCATGATTTCCCCCGGAACGAAGACCAGCAGGCCGCAAAGAGCAGCCTGCCGGTCCTCGTGATAAGCCTGCCTGTAAGGGCAGTGTGTAGGAGGCGTTCAAAACGCCCCCGTTTTCTTTGAAGTCTAAAATGGTATTGGGGCATTGCTTGCCCTTTTGATGCAATCATCAGGCCGCATCAACTGTGCTTTCAAAAAAGCGGAACCCCGGGACATCCATCCTTTGCTTTGCCAATGCGGCATAGATTTCTCTGTACTTCATGCGCTGTGCCTCCCCGTTGCGAGAGGGCTGCCATCAGCAGCATCGTCTGTCAGGCCTAGTTTCCAGCACAGGGCAAGAACCTCGGAATCAGAAACACGATAGAGCTGCCGCTTGGCGTACTTGGGACGGAAGCAGAAAATGCCATCATCAAACAGGAATTTCCCGTCCTTACTGCCATAGGTGCAGCTGCAGCCCGCCAGCAGACATTTCATCCGGTCAGCATCTTTTTCGATCTTCTCATGGTCGTACCAGATGCTGTACTGGACGGCAACATCCAGATTGCGGTTTTTCCGGCAGCGGTGTTCCAGAAATTGCAGCAGCCGCCAGCAGACCTCGGCACGCTTTTCCACAGTCTGGTTCTCGTTGAAGTTCAATGTAAAGTAGGAATAATCCCGTCCGGACAGGCCACAGCCGTGGAGCGTATTGCTGAAATCATTGCACCAGAAGAAGAGATCCCACTGACAGCTCCCGAAAGGCGCCGGCTCGGTATCCTCATACTGATAGCAGACGAAATTTTGGGCGATGGCGTCCATAACGGGCTCCATAATAGAATTTCGTACCTCAGCAGCCATAACCAGGGCTTGGCCCTCATCAGACACTGTATGCGCACGGCGGTTGGCTTCTTTCTGTTCTTCCGTATAGACGAATTGAAAGCGCACGGAATGAACATCGTACATAGCGTAGCCCCGTTCGACCCAGTTCGGGCCTGAAGGCGCAATATAGGACTTGTCATGCCATAAGTTCATGCTTATCTCTCCCTTGTGGTAATGGCTAAAATTCTCTCCACCCGGTCGTTTTCCCAGTCTTATTGTGTCGCGCCATGATCAGGCGGGTAGTCGGTGCTGAGGGCTGTACCACCAATCCCCCTTGCTTGTAGGCAGCTTCGGCTGTTTCCAGCGCATGGGAAAGGTCATAAGCCTCCACGGGAAACTCCTGAACGATCTGTTCTTCAATCGTTACGGTGTATTTCCTCAGCATTGGGTGAGATGGTTTTTTCTTCATATTCTACTCCTTTATAAAGAAAGGGCCCGGCAGACCATAGCGGTACGGTTTGCCGATCCCTTTGTAGTGATGGCCTCTGCCCATTGGCAGGCGCAGGAAAACTAAGACTGTGAAGCCTCCAAATCCTCGGATTTGAGTACACGGCCCTGTTTTTCCCGCAGTTGGGCAATATGTGCCTTCCATTCCTTTCGGGCCCGTTCTGCACGCTGCAGTTCCACGACCTGCTGCTCCGGTGTGAGAGCGGAAAACTCACATTCCCGTTTGTCCGCCTCTAAATCACGAATGACCTTCCGCACAATGGAGAGCGCCATTTCGGAGATGGTGGGAGGATGATCCTCTATCGCTTCTCTGCCACGGCGGAACAGATCTAAATAGGCATGATACTGTGCCTCGGTGATGAACTCCCAGCCGTAAGCATCCTGAATTTCCGCCTCGCTGTGGTACTGCATGGCGGCTTCAAAGTCAGCCTGCCTTGCGGCGGCCTCTTTATCGATTCGCCGCTGCAGTTTGGCGGATATGCGCTCCAGGTCTTTGAGGACCAGGGAGCAGGCCTCCGCCTCCCGCAAATAGCCGTGAGCCTCGCTGCTCAAGTATTTTTGCGGCCGCTTCATGCCGCTTCCTCAGACGGCGCAGGCACCTCATAAATGATCTGCACAGGAATCAGTTCGCCGGGGCGGATATGCTCCGCAAGCAGCCATTCCCCGTTCCGCAAGACCTGCGAAGTGACATCATTATAGATCTCCGGGGGAGTGTGGTAGTCATTCATACACTCCGTAGGAACATACAGGCAGAAAAGCGGCAGGCTGAACACATGCAGGCTCTGCAAAACTACTTCACGGAGCTGCCTTGCCAGTGCCGCGATCTCATCCATGTCCTGTCGCTCAAAGGCGGCCTCGGAGATCTTTTTCAGGTAGGGAGTATCTTTGATTGCCTCATTTATGTATTTCACGGCCTCGTCGCCGTAGCGGCTCTTGACGCGGATACCACCGAGGGAAATGTACTGAGTGTATGCGGTGGCAGTCTTACAGATGTTATCTTTCAGGTCTTTGAATGGCTTTGCGTATTTCGCTTTCAGATCTTCCATCGAAACGACCTCCAGGTTGCGCCGGAGCGTATCCAGATGGAATTCCAGGTCTTCACGCAGTTTCTTTTCTTTTTCGTCCATGTAGTCAAACCTCCAATCTATTATGATTTATGTGTCACAGCGTCAGCAGGGGCTATGTCCTGCGGATTGCTGGCGCAACTCTTTCAGCAGAGTGCGTGCCACATCGGACACCGCCTGCCAGTAAGCCTCACCGTAGGCGCAGCTGTGTTCCAGCTGGTTGGCGATCCGCTGCGGCAAATTGGGAGAACGCAGTAGTGCTTCTTTCTGTGTGTCAGAGAGCTCTTGAAAATCGTCACAGTTCTCAATATGCTCCCTGAAATCATCCCGCAGGCATTCTGCGCGGTACAATTCTGCCGTGCTGCGGCAAAATGCAGGGGAAAGAGGCAGCGCCCGCTGTTCCAGCGTAATCGAAAAATGGTTTTCACAGTATTCGCCGTCCAGATAGCACTCATAGCTGCTGGCAGACTCTTCTTCGACGAATTGGCTGCTTTCTTTCCAGCGCGGAATGCTTCCAACCAGAAATTCTTCCCGAAGGTCATTGTGAAATTGATGTAAGGCATCGGTGCGCTCCGTGAAGATCACTTCATAGGAACCAAACTCCCCATCGGTAGCCCAGTGGACGGCGACTACATAGAGCGTCCCTGTGGGATATACCTGGGCAGGATGCTCAAGGGGAACAATCATTTCAGGCCCCATAATGACCATATCCAGGTCCAGATCCTCGATGTGTTTCTGCTCACGGTAAAGCTGTGAAAAGGTCTGCTCCAGCGCAAGGCAATTCACAGAGAGCACCGGCGCTTCAAACGCGCAGTAGATGTCCGGCGTGTCGTTGTCAGTCTCCCGGTCATCCTCGGTGCGGATTTCAAGGATATTTCCGAAGAGCCCTGCATAATCGCTTGCTCCATTGGCGACAATGCGCCCGCCGACTTTGTAGCAGACGCCCTCATGCCAAAATTCTTCTCCAGGCTGATGATAAATCATCATTGCTCCCTCCTTTTTGTGGGGTGGGGCTGGGTACAATGCCCTAGCCCCGCAGATCAAAAATCGTTCAGTTATCCGCGACGAAAATGGCGGCACCGCTCATACACATGCAAATGAGTGGCAGCAAAAGAGCGGTAGGCTTGCAGCTTACCAGACTGGCGATCCCGATACCCGCTGGGGCGGGTCGTGTTGTGATCAGTCGTCACTTTCCTGTTCGTCTTCGTCCTCTTCCCAGGGAGAGTCATCAACATCAGTATCTGCCTCCTTCATCTGCTCGGCGGGTTGCTTTGTCCGCTTGAAGGCCAGAACAAGAGCATCCTCACCAAAATCATCTTCCTTCTTCTTGCGTTTCTTTTTCCTGCGGCATTTTTCCATGGCAGCGTCATAGTCATAGCCGATGCCGGCCTGAAATTTGCCTGCAATTTCCCTCATTTTTTCCGCATGATACTCATAAACGGCACGATGAAAACCAGTCAGGTCCCATTGCTCACAGGCCATCTCCAGCAGCCGTGCATAGTCCCGTAAGGCATTGACTGCTTTGCAGATATCGCCATAGCAGGTCTTGAACACATGGGAGCCGTCCAAATCATGAAAGCAAAGGGAGAGTTCCTGCCCCAGCAGGAAGTCTAACTCCATCGGCTGCCGGAGCACAGGCTCGTATAATCCTTTTGGCAATTCTAAAGCGTTGTGCTGCTGTTCATCCATTGGCGTGGTCCTCCGGCGGAGCAGATACCAGCCCAGCAAAAAGCATTTGCATGGCAGTACGGTATCCAGACTCAAAAGCCTGTTCAATCACAGCGCTGTTGCGCTCACCGGCGGCCGTTTGGTACACCTCGAAAGCTGCCAGAGCTGCAGGAGTTTTGGAGAGTTCCCCGCGTAGGGCGGTCTCAGCCGCAGATACTGTGTGGTTAAGTACCTGCTGCTTTTTGTCCTGCTCCTTAAAAACACTCGGTTCGTACTCGCCGTAATAGAGGTCATGCAGGAAATTGGGCTCAATAGTCATGCCATGCGGCAAAGACATTTTTGGTTGGGTAAGGCCATCGGCAATGCGTTCCAGAGCCTTGATGAGATGGGGCAGCTGGGCGTCAAAAAAGCGGCGGCCGCATATCGTTTCGTGAAAATTCAAAGATTGCACCTCCTGTCAATGAAAAGCCCGCCGGCGGCATATGAGCTGCGGCGGCTGTTGATTCGGACCCCGGTGGGGCATGGTTTCTTTCTGGGTCAGTCGAAACAATCGTGCTGCATAGCCTTTTCACAGGCCAGAGCCAGGCCATCCAGCAGTTGCGGAACAGCCTCCATATACTGGGCCGTAATGCCCAAAGCATCAAGAGTTTCCTGCACATCGCCGGTATAACTGTACTCATGGTTCTCCAACTCCTGGAGGAACATATCACAGATAAAACCTTGCCCGGTTTTGTCGCCGGCAATGGCATCTTCCAGCTCTTTTCGGTGTCGGGTGAACATTTCATTCAGTTTTGCGACATCGCTTTTACGGCAGTAGCCGCCTCCAAAAATGCTGCATACCTGGCGGGTGTCCGAGGGGGACAAGCCCAGCTTGCGCATTCCTTCAGCAAACTGCTGTTTATTAAAAGCAAAGAACATGGGAAATGCGTTTACTTCCGCCTGCTGGCGGTTGCGCATCTCTTGGTATTGGTTGGTACTCATGCGGCACTCCTTTCTTCTGGTACGCCTGCTGCCAGAGGAATTACCCGCCATTCCTCCGGCCGGCGCTGGTTTTGGCAGACTTTTTCTAAAGTTTCATGTTTTCCGCAGATAGCGTACTGCACCCAGCATCGACATGGGCGGCCGCCGGTTGCCTGCGCTGAAAAGTGTTCCAGTGCATACAGCATAGGCGCCTCCTCAGTCCAGAAGCGCCAGCTGACGAAGATCATGCAGCAGGCTGCGGTTGTTCTGCTCATACTGGGGCAGGAACGGCTGATCCAGGTCGAAGTTGTAGTAGTGATAGAACAGGACCTTGAACACAGATGCCCGGCGCAGTTCCTCTGGTATGCGGCGCATCAGCTTGCCGATTTCCGGGATGATCCGATACTGCAGCTTTAAGAATTCCTTATCTTCCCGGGAGAAGTTGCGGTAGAGCCAGTCTTTGACAAGCACCTTCCCGCTGTTGAAGTGATACTGTTGGTTATCATCAAAACAGAGGCAGTATTCAAAATCCCGGCCGCGCTCACCGGGCCCCACTGAAAATGGGTAAAGGCGGCAGGTTCGAGGACGGGCGGCATAGATACTGCACTGGTTTCCCTGCAGAAAAACACAGGATGCTTCTGATCCAACCGTTTTGAGTGTGTAAATGGGATACCCTTCATCGGTGAGCGGTGTGGGCTCGCAGTATTGGAGAAGCACATCATCCGTGCTGCTGACGCCGCAATGCTGGACTCGAAGGTATTTTGCGATTCGGTAGGCGTCCAGGCTTTCCACCATGACACAGCCCTCTATGCGGCGGCAGCAATGGCCGCATTGGCTGCACTGGTATGTGACAAGCTCCTTGGCGCTTACGGAAACAGCAAGAGTTTTGGATTGTTCCATACATTCCTCCATAAAAAAGGCCGCGGCAGACAAGTGTGCCTGCCACGGCCGGGACCTATGGGGCATTACCCCTTATTGTTTTGACTTCTCTACGCGCACGCGGCCAGAACCGTCGGGAGCGGGCTGGCGGCCGCCAGCGGGAAAGGGTCCATCGAAAGGAAGTAGTTGGAGTTGAGCGTTTCAAAATGCACCAGATCCCCGGACTGCTCGTGGATCGCCACAACGGGCGAGGTCCGGTAGTCAGAGCCGTTGGCACGCAGGTAGGCACAGTGGCCGAGAACCAGCGGAGCCAGAAGCGTTCCGTGCATTACAATGGATTTTTTCGATTTCGTCATAATAATCAGCCTCCATTCAGTTTTGTTGTTGGCCTGCCAGGGACAGCAGGCATTTACTCATAGCACAACTCCAGAAACACCGCGCGGGCCTCTTCCAGAAGCTCCTTGATGCGTTTCATGGGGAGTTTTTCGTGGCTGGCGATCTCACGGATGCCGTAGCCGTAGCCCTTCATGCGGACGATGTTCATTTGCTGCCTGGAAACACGGACGGCCAGGTCATGGAGCAGCTGCTTCATCTCAAATTCCTGCATCAGATCATCCTGCGCCGGCAGCAGTTCCTCCAGGGACACTCCGTCCGGGTACAGGCCAATGTGAATGCTGAGGATTTCAGCGTTGCGCTTGCGGCGTTCTTGACTACGGAAATAGTCATAGAGGCGAAACCTCATTTGCCTTATGGCGATTGTGCTAAAAGAATACTCTTGGGCAGATGTATTATCGCAATAATCCCGCACCGCCTTCAGGTAAGGGAAGATGACCACATCATAAAACTCGTCTTCCGGCAGATGGTTGTCGTTCAAAAATTTGTAGACCAAGCCGTGATGTTCAGCGGCAAACTCCTGTTGCTCCTTCGTTAACGGTACTTCACATAACATATATATTTCCTCCAGTCTAAAGCAAAAAAGGGATACCCCCGGCGAGAGCCGAAGGTATCCCTTGATGACATGTCATGCGGCTGAGGCCGCAACAAAACTCAATTACGCAGGCAGCTTCTCGTAGCTGCCGTTGATCTCGCCGACCATATAGCTCCCATCGGGGCTGCCAGGCGCTGTGGCGGACTCCGGGATCACATAGTCACAGTCGTTGGTACGCTGCTCCTCGTTGATCAGAGCCCGCTGGATGTTGATGGCCTTGATCTGCTCCTTAAAGCCATTGGCATAGGCGCGGATCTGAGCCAGTTCCTCGCCCTCAAAGTCGCGTAAAAGTCGGAAGGTGGCAACGCTGTAGTCGTTGCTGCCATTGTTCTCTTTCTTGAGCCCGATCTGGATCAGGCTGCCATAGGTGGCGCGCCGGCGGTAGACAAAGGCCCGGTTCAGGAACTCCTTGAACGGCTTGATGCTGGTAGGCGGCAGAGAAATCAGCAGAGGCATATACTCGCCGCTGCGCAGCAGGTAGATGTCCCGCATATTCTTGCAGGCCTTGCCGCGGCCGCCGTCTCTGGCCGAACCGTATGCGTTCATCGGGCAGGTGGCGCAGGCGCCGCCCGGCTCCCCGATGCCGGTCTTGCCGTCCACAGAAGAGCAGAGAGGCTTGGTGTCCTCGTCATACTCGCTGCCTTCCGGCCACAGGGTATAGGCAGAATGATTGTAGAGAATGACTCCTTCCAGGGTCCGGGCATAATCCGGATTGTCGGGGTCTTCCGTGGGGATCTCAAACTGCAGGGCGCCGCCGGCGGGAATTTTCACCCGCTGGAAACTCATCATCTGCAGGCCGTCCGCATCCTCTGCGATCTCATCGCTGCTGAAATCACCCTCCACCATCGCAGGGAGCAGGAAAGTGTTCCGCTCAGGAGTGTTCATCATAGAAGTGTTCTGTTCGTACATAGTTAGTTCCTCCTTAAAATTGGATGGTTGGCAGCCACTCAGGCGGCCAGCTGGTTGATACGGCTCCACTGCCTTGCCGGCATGGAGAGAATGTTGTAACCGATGCCCTCCAGCGCAGTCGCCCGGTCATAGTCCGGGACATCCTGGCTGTGGCGGGTCACCGCGTTGGATAAACCATAGAGCGTCAGGTCGTTGCCCTCGATCAGCCGCTGCAGCACACCGGAGCTTTCCTCATCAGTTATGTGGAAGTCCTTGCTGACCAGCTTGACAATGCCGGGGACATCGGTGGTATTCATGCGGGCATCTTTGGCCTCCCGCATCATGTTGACTACACGGGTAAAGCGCACCTCGTCTACCACGGCCCGCACCGTGTCCTGGATCTTCATGGCAAAGGCTTTGTCGTCTGCTTCCAGCGTCTTTTCCGAATACAGCTGATAGTTCTCCGAAGCCTCGTTGACGCGGCCCACATGAGTGCGGCGTGTCTGAGCATCATTTACGACCATTCCGTTACTGCACACCAGCCGGTAGACCAGCGGCTGGATGTTCACCGAACCGAGTCCCACCTCGCTGTTGCTGATGATGATGCCGGACTGAACGATGTCGCCTGGCACGACCTCGGCCTCCAGGCGGGTGTTGACTACCTTGATATACATGCGGCTTTCCGTGAGCTGGCAGCTCTCAAAGTGCATTCCCTCCATATCCTGAAGGACAGGAAGGACGATGCTCGCAATATCAAGGTTGTCAATGCGCCGGTAGCGGTTGCTCAAAAATGCCCGTGCCGTACCCTCAATGGTGCGGATCATACGGACAGAGGGCTCCCGCTGGAACCAGGCGTTCACATTCTGCGCCAGCAGCTGGGGATATTTCTCCAGCATCTTGTCATAGTAGGCTGCCGGGATCTTCAGGTGTGTGCCAATCTGCCGGTGGGCAATGGAATTGACCTCCAGCGGTTCAAGCGCCGGGACACCGGATTGGTCATAGGCGTTGAGGTACAGCTTCGAGTCAAAAGGCTCCAGACGAAGGCTGCGGGTGTCCAGCATATAGTCGGCTTTCAAATCAGCCTGGCGCTGGATCTCCTTTGCCATGTCTACAAGACTGATCCCTGATTTCATTGTTATTTCACTCCCCTCTCTGGGTGATGGCGGTCACCAGGAGACCTGGATGCCCTGCGCCGTGGTTTCAGCCGACAGGCCCGTGCTTTCAAACACTTCCACCAAGCAGGGCCAGTAGACCCTCGCGGGAAAGTTCGAAAGATGTTCCTGCGGTACCAGTTCATCGTCCTGCTGGATGCAGATGTCGCCGTTTTCCCGCAGTGTGAGCTTGCTGTGCCCACGGGAATTCAGGTCGGCGATCAGCGTTTCCATGATTTCGCGCCCGCAGTTTTCATACCAAACGCGCGGATCGATGGGGCGCCTGTTGGGCGGGATATTGGCCTCATCGTCCTGTTCTGTACCTGCTTTGGACAGAGGCACGATTTTGAGCAGGTCACATTTGATGGTTGCGTCCTGGCCAAATGTGATGTCTGCATGGTCGAATCCATCTACATTGTGAAGCCGGATGCGCCCAGTGCCATTGGTGCGGATCAGCTCTGCCGGCCGCTTCTCACACCACTCAAAGCAGGCGTCAGAATACGACGAGCGCAGATAGGTCAGAATCCGGTGGTTGGCATAGCGGAGCAGCAGGTCGTCTGAAACAGGTTCCTCCAGTTCCGGGACCTGGAATGTGCTCTGGGCAATGCCTTCAGCGAGTAGCCGGCGTTCTCTCTGTTGGCGCTGCCGGCGGCGTTTGGCTTGCTGCATATACGGGAGCAGGAGGATCAAAACGACCCAAAGCCCCCAAAGGGTGAATACCCCAATCAGCAGCCACGCCTGCCACGGCCCGCGCACCAGAGCCATGATGGCGATGACAGCACCGATCAAGATGGTGATGCTGCCGCTCAAAAGTCCCTTGTCATTACTCATTTTCTTACCGTCCTTCCTTTAGATTTTGCCTGAAAACAAAAAAAGAGGGACCGCACCAAGCTTCAGATCATTCTGAAAACTTGATACGGTCCCTCTGCTGCGCCGGATTTTATTCCGGCAGGGGTTCGCGGTCGCCATTCATCACCTCGGGAGGTGACGGAACAGGCGCCGCTTCGTCAGGGTCATGCTGTTCACTTTCGGATTTTGCTTTGGAGGACTGCCCGGGGAGAAATCCAAAGTCCGTCAGCCATATCTTCAGCTTCTTGACTGTGGTTCCGTCCTTTTGGCGAACATCCACCAGTTTTTGCGATCCGGTGAGCCAGATCATGCTTCCCTTTTTGACCTTGAGCCGCATGAGCCGGGTAACATCGTCACCGCGGGCCCATACCTGGTAGTAGTCCGGCGGGGTGTTGCCGGAACGCTCCATCAGGTCGAAACAGACATATTGCTGTTTTGACTGGCCCTCTTTCGGGACAAGCTCGTGCATGACTCGGCCAAATACAACGATTTGTGCCATAACACTTCCTTTCTTCGCCGTTGGCGTTCATATCTATATATAAAAAGTGCCAGCAGATACCAGCCCCGAAAGGGCGCGGCAATACCACTGACACTTGATACAGCATACAACCTTGACTGCGTGTGCAATGCAGATTTTTAATCTGCGGTACAGAAGCTTAGTCTGTATCCCACATGGGGAACGCACAAAAATCAATTACAAAGTAAGTGTAACACTATATCTTGTATTTGTCAAGTAGCATAATACTATATATAGATATTTGAGCAAGGCGAATCACAATATATGGTTCATGTAGCGGTAGTAATCATCCAGCAGATAGAATCTGAGTGTACGGGCTGCCGGTGTCCCGTAGCCGAATGTCAGGCCATAGAGATTGCCTGTCCCATCTACGCCGAGTGGACCGAGCCAGCGGGCGGCGGTGTTGCCGTTGAGATACCAGAGCTGAATATCCCGGTAATCATCTTCACTGATAAGACCGGAAGAAGCCAGACGATAAGCGTCTTCCTCTTCGATCATGGAGTGGGAAAGAAAATGGCGGTAGAGCTCGTCCGACAGCCCAAGGGCTTGCTGGTAGGTCAGAGGATTGGGGTGGTCCAGCCACCAGCGGGTAATATCTTCAAAGGTACGCAGACGCGGTTTGGGATTGAGGGCCCGGAAACGCCGGATGAAATCTTTGATTTCTTCCGGGGCGGCCGGCGGTGGGAGCGGGATCTCACGCACTTCGTCATCTAAAAAGCCGAAAGCAAGTTGCTCGCCGGTTTCATCCTCCAGCAAGAGCGAGGTGCGGGACAGCGGTGAGACCAGGAAATGCTCCATCGCAAAGGTTTCGTCCAGAAAACGCTGGATCTTGTATTGCTCAATGGTATGGGGCTTATACATTGGGGTGGACCTCCTTTTAAGTATTCCGCCTATTAAATAGGGCATTTTTTATTTTTTTCTGCAAAGTAGATGCTACTTCAAAAGATTATTGTTTCATATTTAGACAAGGTATTTGGCTATAGGCTGCTTATTGAAGCCAATACGAGATTTTGGTACTATTTGTCTGGCGCTTCATTATTGAATGGAAGTGTGAGAACTTGACTTTCTGGATGTGCTAAATTATAATATTCTATGAGCAGGGGGACTACCTCGTAGTTGAGAAGGTTAAAACCTGACCCTTTGAACCTGTTGGCTAATACCAACGCAGGGAGCTTAAGAATACAGTATCGTATTTTTAGGACATTCTCTGTTTTGGGAATGTCCTTTTTAATTGAATATGTATGATATGTGTTTGCGAGGGAACTGAACAAGTTGAAAAAGGTAAGACCTGACCTCTTGACCTGTCGGCTAATACCGGCGTAGGGAAGCAATTTCTTACGCTTGTATTGCGTCTGAATGAGCTTCTAATTTTTAGAGGCTCTATTTTTTTATCTTAGGAGGAAATGAAAATGACATTCATGGAAAACATATTGGCTCACAACATTCCCATCTGGGAGCAATGTGCAGCAACCCCTTTTGTGCGGGAAATGCAAAACGGAATGCTGCCTTTTGAAAAATTCAAGGTTTATATGATACAGGACAGCATTTATCTAAAAAACTATGCCCGCATATACGGAAAGGCAATATTTCATGCGGATACGTTAAAAGAAATTCAACTTTACTATTCCATGCTGAACTTTGTGAACGATACAGAGTCCGAAGTGCGGTTAGACTATTTGAAGCAATTTGGTATGACTGACGATGATATAGAAGGGATCGCTCCCCTTCCAGAAAATCAAAGGTATATTGATTTTATGTTTGAGGTTGCGGAACATGGGAAAAACGAGGAAATACTGATGGCTGTTCTTCCATGTATGCTTAGTTACAGCTATATTTTCCGCAAATTGGCTGCTGAACCCGAAAGCAGGCAATCAAGATATTGGGACTTTATTAGGGATTATGCCGATGAAAAGTATGCAGATAGTTGTCGAGAGTGGTGCGCTTTTGCAGATCAAAAATGTAATGAGATCCCGGAAATGAAGCAAAAAAATCTGGCAGATATTTTTGAAAAGGCAAGTTTATTGGAGCTGGATTTCTGGATGATGGCTTATAAAAATGAAGAAATGGAGGAAAACGAAAAATGAAAAAGGTGTTGTCTATTGCCGGATCAGATTGCAGCGGTGGTGCTGGTATTCAGGCTGATTTGAAAACATTTTCTGCGCATGGGGTATTTGGAATGAGTGTAATTGTTTCGGTTGTTGCAGAAAACACAAGCCGAGTGATTGATATTCAAAATGTTACCCCGGATATGATTGAAAAACAGATAGACGCTGTTTTTGAGGACATTGAGGTGGACGCTGTGAAAATTGGTATGCTTTCCACGCCAGAATGTATGAAAGCAGTTGCAGCAAAAGTCAAACAGTACAAGCCGGAAAATGTTGTGATCGATCCTGTTATGTATGCCAAAAATGGCTGTCCTCTTATGGAACCCACTGCTGTATCTACTTTGATTGAAACTATTATTCCGCTTGCAGATGTACTTACCCCCAACATTCCAGAAGCGGAAAAAATAGCGGATATGCAGATTTCTACTGTTTCCGATATGGAAACGGCGGCAAGGAAGATACATTCTATGGGCTGCAAATCAGTTGTCGTTAAGGGCGGGCATCATATTGGAAACGCTGTCGATGTCTTATTTGACGGTAGGAATTTCTATCATTTTGAAACTGCCCGTATTGATACAAAAAATACTCACGGTACAGGATGCACCTTTTCTTCTGCAATCGCCTCTCAACTTGCAAAAGGGAAAAGCGTCCCCGACGCTGTTAAGGCTGCCAAAACTTATGTCACAATGGCGATTGAACATTCCCTTGCTATTGGAAAAGGCTGTGGCCCCACACACCATTTTTATGAACTGTATCAACACGGTTTGTCGGAAGAATAGGAAGGTGTGAAAATGGATTATTCCCTTTATCTTGTTACAGACCGCCGATTTATGGGCAAGCAAACACTTGCAGAAGCAGTTGAACAAGCAATATTAGGAGGCTGCACAATGGTTCAGCTCCGAGAAAAGGAACTGTCCTCATTGGATTTTTATTGGCAGGCAATAAAAATCAAGCAGATCACGGACAGCTATCACATTCCCCTTATCATAAATGACCGTGTAGATATTGCAATGGCTGTTCAGGCGGATGGGGTGCATATTGGGCAGCATGATATTCCTGCGGCGGCTGTACGAAAAATGATCGGTAAGGATATGTTATTAGGCGTTTCTGTTTCCACAGTTGAACAGGCGATAAAGGCACAACAGGACGATGCGGATTATTTAGGCGTTGGTGCGATGTTTCCTACTGGAACAAAAACAGACGCAGATTTTGTATCAATGGAGAAATTAAAAGAAATCCGTACAGCCGTATCATTGCCAATCGTTGTAATTGGTGGTATCAACAAGGATAATGCCCATTGCTTTAAGACCGCAGGGATTGATGGACTGGCCGTTGTTTCAGCTATTTTAGCGAAGCCGAATATAAAAGTTGCCGCAGAGGAACTAAAAGCTATATTTTCAGGAAAGGAAAGCAAAAATGGATTTTGAAGCGGCAATTTTTGATTTAGACGGGACTCTTTTAGACTCAATGGATGTGTGGGAACACATAGACATTCAGTTTTTGCAAAAAAGAAATATCCCTGTTCCAGACGGTTATGTAACAGAAATCTGCGCTCGGAGTTTTGAAGAAGCTGCACAATACACGATTGATCTTTTCGGCTTACCGGAAAGTGTAGATAGTATCATTGATGAATGGAACGATATGGCACTTTATGAATATGCCCATCACGTTAAACTGCTTCCGTATGCGCTGAATTATCTAACACAGCTAAAAACACAAGGGATAAAACTTGCAGTTGCCACCGGTTTGCCAGAGAAATTATATGTCCCATGCTTAAAGAACAACTCTATTCTGGGGCTGTTTGACGCCTTATGTTCAACAGATGAAGTACATCGTGGGAAAGAATATCCTGATATTTTTGAATATGCCGCCCAGAAGTTAAGCGTTGCTCCTGAACGCTGTATTGTCTTTGACGATGTTCTCCCAGCAATTAGAAGTGCAAAACAGGCTAAGATGTTGGCAGGCGGTGTATATGATAAATATTCTGCGGATCAGCGCAGAGAAATCGAAAAGATTGCAGATATTTACCTACTTGATTTCAAACTGGCTCCCATACCACGAAAAGGGGTGTGACAATGGAAAAATGGGACTTATATAATGCAAAACGCGAAAAAACAGGGCTTACTATGCAGCGCGGAGAAAATATCCCCAAAGGGCTGTATCATTTGGTTGTGAGTGCATGGATTGTTAATCAGCAGGGACAGTATCTTTTGTCCCAGCGCCATCCAGACAAGCAATACCCTCTTTATTGGGAGTGTACGGGCGGCGCTGTACTTTCGGGTGAGAATAGTTTACAAGGAGCTGTCCGAGAAGTAAAAGAAGAATTAGGAATAACGCTTGCCCCTGAACAGGGAAAACCTATCTATCAATTTCGCCGGGAGGATATGCAGGATTTTTATGACGTGTGGTTATTCCATGCAGATATTGACATCAAGGAAATGGTGTTACAAAAAACAGAAGTCGTGGATGTGCAATGGGTAAATCAGGACAAACTGCTAAATATGTTTCAAAAGAAGCAACTGCACCCCTTAATAACCTATATTGATACTCTTATCTCCTAAGAAAATGCCAGTTGCAAAGTCTGTTGGTCTTGCCCCGGAATTTCCCTGGTACGAATGGCGATACAGAACTTTTCAAAAAATCCCGTAATATCAACGGTTTCCGGGCTTGCCGGATAGCAAATAACTTGTATTAGACCCCCTTTTGGGCGGCTGTTTTTTAACAGTCGCCCTTTTTCTATCCCCAAATTTAGTGTGCGTTTTAGGGTGGGAAATCCCTTGTTTTTTCGCCTGTGGGCGGCGCAAACGAGGCCGCCCATATCCCTTTCCCCCATGGGAGGCCGGGCGGCGGTACAGGGGCGTAAACCTGCCAAAACGAACACTTTTTCAAAACCGAAGGAAGGAGGTATCCAACATGGCGGTATTCCGCATTGAGAAAACCCGCGATTACACGGTGATGTCCAATCACCATCTGCGGGATACGGACCTGTCGTTGAAATCCAAGGGGCTGCTCTCTATGATGCTGTCCCTGCCTGAGGACTGGAACTACACCACCAGGGGCCTTGCGAAGATCTGCAAGGAGGGTACGGACAGCATCGGCTCTGCCCTGAAGGAGCTGGAGCGGGCCGGCTACATCGTCCGCAACCGCCTCCGGGACAGCAAGGGCAAGATCGTGGACGTGGAGTATGTCATCTACGAAACGCCCCATCCCCCGGAGCCGGACGGGCCGTGTGAGGATGAGCCGGATACGGAACATCCAGATACGGAAAACCCGGATATGGATACTCCAGGTCTGGAAAACCGACCGCAATTAAATAAAGATAAAAGCAATCCTGATAAATCAAAAAAAGATGAACTCAGTACGGAAGGATCAAATCCTGTCCTATCAATCCCCCAAACCCCCAGGGGCTCGGACCGGAAAGGACGGGACCGGATGCGGGAGCGGGAAAGTTATCGGGAATTGATTTTGGAGAACATCGAGTATGACTGCCTCATCCAGAACCACCGCCTTGACCGGGACCGTCTGGACGAGCTGGTGGAGCTCATGGTGGATACGGTGTGTTCCAACCGGGAGATGATCCGCATCGCCGGGGATGACTACCCGGCGGAGGTGGTAAAGTCCCGGTTCCTCAAGCTGAACAGTTCCCATATCGAGTATGTGCTGGACCGTATGCGGGAGAACACCACCTATGTCCGCAATATCAAGAAATACCTGCTGGCCGCCCTGTATAACGCTCCGGCCACCATTGACAGCTACTACACTTCCTTGGTGAGCCACGATATGTACGGCAGCGGAGAACGGAGGTGATGTGAGTGCAGGAAGAAATCACGCAGAGGACGGTATCCCTCTCGGTGGAGGCCGGCAAGATGACGGCGGACCTGCTCCAAAAGGCTGTGAAAAAGGTGCTGGAGGAGATGCAGAAGAAGCCCTCCCAGCGCAGCTTACACCAGGGAAAACAGACCCTGCACCAGCTCAAACAGCATGGGGCCTCCCTGACCAACATTGAGATCACGGAGCAGAACATCAAGGCGTTTTCGGCGGTGGCGAAGAAGTATGACATCGACTATGCCCTGAAAAAGGACCCCACAACCGACCCACCGCACTACTATGTGTTCTTCAAGGCGAAGGATAAAGACCAGCTCCAGCCGGCCTTCAAGGAGTTCACCGCCATGACCCTGGATCGGGAGAAGCGCCCCACCATCCGGGAGAGGCTGGCCCAGGCTCAGGAACAGTCCAAGACCAAACATCGGGAACGGGAGAAGGTCAAGACCAAGGACCGGGAGGTGACGCGATGACCGATAAGCTGAAAAAGCAGCTCATCCTCAATCTTCCGTATCTCGTCTTTGTGTATCTCTTTGACAAGCTCTGCCAGGGCGTGCGGCTGGCTCCTGGGGCTGACGCCTCGGAGAAGCTGCTCCATATCAGGCAGGGCTTTTCAGCGGCCTTCGCAAGTTTGGCACCCAGTTTCCATCTGCTGGACCTGTGTGTGGGCGCCGCCGGCGCGGTGCTGATTCGGCTGGTGGTCTACTCCAAAGGCAAGAACGCGAAGAAATACCGCCGGGGGATCGAGTACGGCAGCGCCCGCTGGAGTGCATAATCTTAAGTGTAAAGGAACTCTACATGGACGCACAGGAGGATATGCACATGAATGATTACAACAAAATCACAGCCCTTTACTCCCGTCTTTCCGTAGGGGACGAGGACAGGGACGGCGGCGAGAGCAACAGCATACAGAACCAGAAAATCTTTTTGGAGAACTACGCCAGAGGGCAGCGGCTGACGAATATCCGGCACTACATCGACGACGATGAAAGCGGCAGATTTTTTGACCGTTCTGCCTACTCCCGCATGATGGAGGACGTTGAAAACGGGAAAATCGGCGTTTGCATTATGAAAGACCTTACCCGCTGGGGGCGCGACTATCTCCAAGTCGGCAACGCTATGGAGATATTCAGACGGAACAACGTGCGTTTTATCGCGGTCAACAACGGCATTGACAGCGAGAAGCCCGACACATTGGAGTTTGCGCCCTTTATCAACATCATGTCGGAGTGGTACGCAAAGGACATCAGCAAGAAAGTGAAAACGGGCATTAAGACCAAAGGCATGAGCGGAAAGCCGATTGCCACCGAAGCCCCCTACGGCTATGTCAAAGACCCGGACAACAAGGATTTTTGGATAATCGACGAGGAAGCCGCCGAGGTTGTGCGCCTTATTTTCCGTTTGTTTAT
Source organism: Flavonifractor sp. An9 (assembly GCF_002161245.1). Lineage (NCBI taxonomy): Bacteria > Bacillati > Bacillota > Clostridia > Eubacteriales > Oscillospiraceae > Flavonifractor > Flavonifractor sp. An9. The sequence continues at coordinate 97,352 of NZ_NFHC01000004.1, read as the reverse complement.
CGGCGGGAAGAACCGCAACCAAATCGCCGTATATCTGAAAAACGAGCAAATCCCTACCCCCACTTTCTACATGAAAGACCGGGGACGGGGAACGTGTAAAAACAAGGCGCTCAATGAGGATAACCGCTACAAGTGGAACAAAGCCACCTTGACCCATATCCTTACGCGGCAGGAGTATTGCGGCGATGTAGTCAACTTCAAGACTACAAAGCATTTCCGGGACAAGCGGAACCACTATGTAGACCGGAGCCAATGGCAGATAACCGAAAATGTGCATGAGCCGATTATTGACCGCGCCGACTTTGAAACCGCACAGCGGATTTTGGAAAACGCGCCCGTCAGACGCCCCAACGGGGACGGGGAAATCCACCCTTTGTCGGGCTTGCTTTTCTGTAAGGATTGCGGCGCAAAAATGCACATCCGCATAGATTACAGAAACGGCGGCAAGCGGCACGTTGCCTATTGCAGCGAGTACCACAAGGGGAAAGCCAAAAACCCCAAGTGCCATTCCCCACACATCATTGACGCTGACTTGCTTATGCAGACCGTCGCGGAAGTGCTGAAGAAAATCGAGGACTACTCTATCAGCAACCGGGCGGAGTTTGAAGCCTTAGTGAAAAAGAGCCTTGCCATGCAGCAGACCGACCAGACCAAGAAACAGCAGAAACGTATCCCGCAAATCACGACACGCCTTGAACAGATTGACAAGGTGCTGAATAAGCTCTATGAGGACAACGCCCTCGGCACTATCCCGCAAGACCGCTATGAGCAAATGTCGCAGAAGTATTCGGAAGAATACTACACACTGAAAACGGAGCTTGCGGGACTCCAAGAGCAGCTATCCGCTTATGAGAACGCGGGAGGGCGGGCGCAGAAGTTTTTGAAGCTGACGGAACGCCATGCCGCCTTTACCGACCTCACCCCCGCCATTCTCAACGAGTTTATCAGCAGGATTGAAGTGCATGAGCGCGACCAGAAAAGGGCGAGATACGCAATCCAGCACATCAGCATATATTTCAACTATATCGGCAGGTTTGAGAACGAAGTAACGCAGCTTGCAGAGCCGACCGAGCAGGAAATCCGGCAAATGCGGGAGGAAATCGAAGAAGCCAAAAAGAAAAAGAGCCGCGCCTACCACCGGCAGTATTCAAGGGAGTACCGGGCGCGAAACCTTGAAAAGCAGCGGGAGTATGACCGTATCAAGGCGCGGGAATACCGGGCAAGGAGAAAGGCGCAGACCGCCGCCGCACAGCCCGCACAGTAAAACAGAATAACCGACAGCCGAGAGGGGATTTTCCAACTACGGGGAATCCCCTTTTTCGCGCCCGGAGAAAGGAGCCGACTATGGCAGAACAGAACGGGACGCCCACCGAACCCCGGAACCCCGACAGTATCATCACGACGCAGAGGAACGGGCAGACCATTGTTGCGGAGTTATTTTTCAATCACAGCAGCACAGAAACATTCCGCGACAAGCTGCTCAAGACGATACTTGCCGACAGTTCGCGTTTATCCGCGTCTGACGGTCAAGAGCCGGAAAAAACAGAAATCTTGCGATAACAGCCGCCCCGACGAACCATTCCCCGTCCGGGCGGTTTTTATCGTCAAAAACGCCGTTTTCTCCAAGTCAAGAGCCGGAGAAAACACCCGAAAAATGCCCCTGTTGCGTAACAGGGGCGCAGAAAGGAGCTTGCATGAGAACAGGGCTTACCAAGCAGGAAAAGACCACTGATATTTGGTTTGACGAGAAAGACCCCCTTATCCATATCCGCACCCACAACACCGCCTTGAAAAAGCGTCTGCTTGCATACAGCCGCCGTTATCCGGCGATCTGCCAGCAGACCGACGCAGACCCGGAAACGGGCTGCATGGAGTTTGATATTGAGAAAGGCCGCTTCTCTTTCCGTCTGACCGCCCCATACAGTGAGGAACGCCGGGAAGCAGCGCGGCGGTTTGCCAGAGAGAATAATTCCGCCAGCAGGCTAAAATGATATAGATTTGTTCATAGACTTGTGATATACTTTTGCTTAAGTCTTGAAAAGACGCTTAGAACATTAAATTTACGGAGGCGATTTTGTGAAAAAATTAGCAGCTTTATGTATTGCGCTTATAGGTATGGTTAGCTTGACATCGTGCATGAATGCCAATGCTAATGTTCCTGATACAGAAGATAAAGTAACTATTGAAATGAAATTAGATGAAAACTACGACGATACAGACCCCTTTATCAACGAAAGATTGTTTTGTGTATCAGAAGATTTAGACACTTTAACCGCCGAGGTAACTTTTGAAATGGACGGCGAAAGTGGCATTTTGGAAGTAAAAAATAATAAAACAAATGAAGTCTTATGGAGTAATTCATGGGAGGAAAATGTTAAGCCGGAAACTTTTACAATTTCCTTAAAAGACCTTAAAAAAGATGATGAATATGTCGTATGTTTTACTGGGACAAAAATCAACCAAGCTACAATAGAAATCACTTTTGAAAGCGAGTTAGTGCAAGAAAGAGAAAAGCCGTTGCGGTAATTTACAACTTTCAAGCAGATAACTACCGAGTTCACAACTAAATACACAAACCGAGAGCAGCTATTTTCAATCAAAGAAACGGCTGCTCTTTTCTTTTGCCCATGAGCAGAAAGGAGCGACCAGCCATGACGAAACCAAGAGAGAAAACCCGCGAGGAATTGACTGCCGAGATTGAGGAAAACAAAAAGAAAATCCGGCAGTTTGAAAACCGGGAGAAAATCATCAAGCAGAAGCTATCCGTTGAGGAACGCAAGGCGAGAAACCACAGGCTTTGCAAGCGCGGCGGCTTCATGGAGAGCCTTGTGCCGGAGCTGATTACCATGCCGGACGAGGACGCGAAAGCCTTTTTACGTCTTGCCTTGACGAGCGAGCCAGCACAGGAGTTTTTGAAAAAGCGAGCCGAGAACGGGAACGCGAAATAATCCCTTTGGAACAAAGGGCGCACTTATACACCCTTGCGGGCGTGTGCGCTCTGCCGAGGGCTTATCTCCGCACAGGGAACTTTCCCCGCGCTCCGATATGGCGGCTTTGCCGCAACAAGGGGCTGCACCCCTTGCGCCGCTTCGCGGCTATCCCTGCACACCCACAAAAACAGTACACCCGCTTGCGCGTCTGTACTATTTTTGCGGGTTTTATTATCCTATCCGGGAGGTGATACCCATAGCTATTTACCATTGTAACATCGGCATTGTGAGCCGAGGAAAAGGCAAGTCAGCCGTTGCCGCAGCCACCTACCGAAGCGGCGAGAAAATCACAAACGAGTGGGACGGAATGACCCATGACTACACCCGCAAGCGCGGCGTTGTCCATACGGAAATCCTATTGCCGCCCCATGCCCCGCCCTCTTTCTCTGACCGCGCTACCCTATGGAACAGTGTGGAGCTTTACGAGAAAACCGGGAACGCCCAGCTTGCCAGAGAGATTGACGCAGCACTCCCCATAGAATTATCCAGAGAGGAACAGATCCGGCTTGTCCGGGAATACTGTTCCTCTCAATTTGTTTCCAGAGGAATGTGCGTTGATTTTGCCATTCACGACACCGACAGCGGCAACCCCCATTGTCATATCATGCTTACTATGCGCCCCCTTGACGAGCGCGGCGCATGGGCGGCGAAGTCCAAAAAGGAATATGACATTGACGAGAACGGCGAGCGCATATTCCTAAATCGTTGTCCATTCCCTTGATGGTGGTATATAGATATGTCCCTACGATATTGCAGGAATTTTGCTATGTGAATGAAAGCCTGAAAATGCGGGGGCTAAATCTATCTGTCAGGAATTTGAAGCACCTGATACCGACCATTGAAAATTACATGGTGCCATTGCTGTTCAGGAGTGAAAAACTTTCGGAAGAATTGTCCGCGGCCTCTTTGTGCAAGGGATTGAGCGTAGAGCGTAACCGTTCTTGCTGCACCGAAGTTAAATTAACTCTTGCTGATTTTCTCTATTTGTTAGGCATGGCAGTCGTGATCTGTGGCTTATTGTATCTTGATTTCTTGAATTTTTAGGAGGTGAATGTATGCAGAATGAAAAAGTAATATGCAACAAATTCTCTTTTGCCTATGATAGCAATACTTTCGGCATCCACGACATTGACCTGACAATTCAGGAGGGAGAATTTATTGTTCTCACAGGAAAAAGCGGCTGCGGAAAAACAACATTGACCCGTTGTATAAACGGATTGATACCTGACTTCTTTGAAGGAACAATCACAGGTTCTTGCCGGGTATGCGGCATGGATATATCGGAACATGAAACAGGGGACTATTCCTCTTATGTTGGTAGTGTGTTTCAAGACCCGCGTTCACAGTTTTTCACGCTCCATGTAAAAACAGAGATTCCTTTTCCGAGTGAAAATTTAGGAACCCCATCACCTGTCATTCAAGACCGTTTCCGAAATACCGTGAAGCAGCTTAATATATCCAATCTATTAAAGAAAAGCATATTCGAGTTATCCAGCGGCGAGAAACAAAAGGTTGCGATTGCGTCCATTTATACAGCGAATGTTCAGATATATGTCCTTGACGAGCCATCCGCTAATCTGGATTGGGAGGGAACTAAGCAGCTCAAAAAGCTGTTGGGGCAATTAAAGGAACAGGGCTGCACAATCATCATTTCAGAACACAAATTGTACTACTTAAAGGATTTGGCTGATCGTGTTGTGATTCTAAAGGACGGGCAGATCAACACGATTTTGTCAGGAAATGAGTTCAAAGCACAGTCCACGAATTGGTTTCATGACAATGGGCTGCGGCAAGTAAATCTAAAGGATATTGTTTGTAATCCCGCCTCTGTGAAAGCAGCTACCCGTGAGCAAGTTTCTGTCCGCGCTGAAAACCTATCTTTTGGGTATCAGTCAAAACAGCTTCTTTGGAAAGATGTTTCGTTTGAGTGCCAGAGTGGAGATATTGTTGGAATTGTCGGTAAAAATGGAACGGGGAAATCCTCTTTAATCCGCGTTCTCATGGGCTTGGAAAAGCCGAAAAGCGGAAAAATCAGTATCGCCGGTAAATATGCTTCTAAACAGCAGCGTCGCCACAAATCGTTTTATGTTATGCAGGATGTGGATTATCAGTTTTTTGCCGGAAGTGTCATTTCCGAAATGGTAACAGGTTTTGAGAAAAACCCCACCGCCTATGAACGGGCCAGAGAGATTTTAAGGAAGTTTTCTTTGGAGGGATACGAAAATGTCCACCCCTCGACCCTATCAGGGGGACAAAAGCAGAGGCTTTCTATCGCATTGTCCTGTATGAGTGATGCTCCTTTCCTTTACTTTGACGAACCCACAAGTGGACTGGATGCCGAAAACATGAAGCTGGTAAGTGAAACAATTACAGAACAGGCGGCTGCAGGTAAAATCGCATTTGTCATTACCCATGACTACGAATTTGCAGCATCCTTATTTACGTCGCTATTAGTAGTACAGGACGATCATTCCATAAAAAGAATATCTCCTGACGAATATAGATCAGAAACACTATCAAAAATCTTTGAATTGGAGGAATAACGTATGAGTTCAAAAACAAAAGGGAGTAAAAAACTTCGTGACCTGATTCGCGTGGGCGTTTTTAGCGCCTTATGGATTGCAGCGGGCTGGATTATCGGTTGTACGGTAGGCTTCTTCCCGCCTATCATGCTGGCCCTGCCTTGTATTCTCGCGATTTTCGGGGCGCTGATTCTTGTTGTCATGCTTTCTAAAATCACCATCCGGGGCGGAATTTTGATTTCTTCATTCCTGTTCGGTATTTGCCTGTTTTCTATGGCCCCCTACGGCCTTATGTTTATCTGCACTTTCGTTGGCGGCATTATCGGTGAGATTCTATATGATACTGTGGGTAAGAACAATCACGCCGGTAAAATCATTGGTGTGGTCTGCCCCATGCTTGGCCTTGCGCTCGGTGAATACATACCGCTGTGCTATATGCAGGACGCTTTCAAGGCTTTTTATGCAGAACGGATTACCGGGAACATGGCAAATGCCAGCATGGAGCTGATTAACACGCCTATTGTAGTTGTCCTCACGATTGTTACGATCCTCTGCGCCATCTTAGGCTACCTGTGGGGCGAAAAGATAGCGGCAAAGAGGCTTGCAAAAGGAGGTTCCGACAATGGCAAAAGAAAATAAGAAAAAGAGTGGTATTCCCCGGCTGTTGGAGCTGGCGGGAGAAAAAAAGACTTTAATGGTGTGGGGGTGCATTCTCTCAACCGCAAATGTGTTCTTTCAGTTAGTCCCGTTCCTGGCCGTATATAACATTATGGTTGAATTGCTGAAAAACGCATCTGATCTCACAAATGCAGATACGGGATTTATGGTGTCATGGGCTGTAAAGGGCATTGTTGGCCTGCTGATCGGTTATGTATTTATGTATTTTGGCGGTATGTTAGGCCATACTGCTGCCTATCGCACGCTCTACGGTATTCGCGTCCGTTTGTCTGAACATATCAGCGAATTGCCTCTTGGGTGGTTTAATCGAAATGCAATCGGGAAAGTCAAGCAAATTGCGGAACAGGATGTAGAGCAGATTGAAAAATTTATTGCTCACCAATTCCCTGATATGGTGAATACCATTGCAATGCTAATCGTCATGGTAATTATCATGTTCCGGCTGAATGTGTGGCTGGCGCTTGCCTGCATCATTCCTATTATCGTAGGCTTTACAGCCCAATTCTCTATGATGTTCGGTTCCAAAGCCCAGGAGGGCTTAAAGGAATACTACGACGCGCTGGAAAATATCAGCACATCGTCCGTACAGTATGTACGTGGGATGCCCTCAATTAAAATTTTCGGGCAGACGGTTCATTCTTTCCGCAAATTCTACCAGGACATTATGAGCTATCGGGATTTCAGTACGAAATATGCGGACAATTACGAGCCGGTGTATTGTGTTTTCCGTGTGCTGGTGCTGTCTTTAGCGACCTTTATTCTGACAGCCGGTATCTTCTTCCTTTCGGGCGACCCGGAGAACGTGGCTTTTGCCGTGACTCTGCTGTTTTTCCTGATCTTTGCGCCAGGAATTGCTACCCCTGTTTTCAAATTTAACAGTTTGGGTTCCAGCATGAACAACATTACCGAGGGCGTAATTCGTATTGACGAGATTATGAGCGAAGTCCCGATTGCAGAGCCGAGCGCCCCTAAAAAACCGGATGGATATGCAATCTCATTCGATCATGTTTCTTTCTCTTATGGTGGAAAAGACAGTCCGCTTGTTCTGAAAGATGTTTCTTTTGAAGCCGGACAAGGCCAGATCACCGCTTTAGTCGGGCCGTCCGGTTCGGGAAAATCTACGATTGCACAGCTTATTCCCCGCTTTTGGGATGTTCCACAAGGAAAAATCCTGATCGGCGGTGTTGACATCCGGGATATAAAAACCGAGGACTTAATGAATACGATGTCCTTTGTATTTCAGGATTCTTTTCTGTTCTCTGACACGCTTTATAATAACATTGCAGTAGGAAAACCCGGCGCGACAAAAGAAGAAGTGTATGCTGCTGCGAAAGCTGCCCAGTGCCATGAGTTCATCGAAAAACTACCGAAAGGCTATGACACGCTGATTGGTGAGGGCGGTGTTTATCTTTCAGGCGGCGAGGAACAGCGTGTAGCCGTTGCCAGGGCCATTTTGAAAAACGCCCCTATCCTGATTCTTGACGAGGCCACAGCATACGCTGACCCGGAGAATGAATATCAAATGCAGTTGGCACTACAAGAACTGATAAAGAATAAAACCGTTCTGATTATTGCACACCGGCTTATTACGATCAAAAACGCAAATAAGATCGAGGTTATCAACGGGGGAAAAATCGAAGCAGAGGGAACCCACGACGAGCTTTTGCAAAAGAGCAAGACCTATTCTGCTATGTGGGATGCCTATACGCTTTCCTCTGATTGGCAGATTTCAAAGAAAAAGGAGGTGGCGCAGGCATGAAAAAGACCAATGCCCTTTATTGTATAACCGCAGGAAACCCGAAAAAGCTGATAAAGCCTGTTGTCTGGACTGTCCTTGCTGATCTTGTCAACCTTTTCCCTTTTGGCTGTCTGACCTTAGTTGTAAGCAGCATTTATTTATACTTTGGTGGAACGAGTGACACGCTTAACACAAAACAGCTTTGGCTTGTCTGGGGTGGCATGGTTATCCTTGCAATCATTTTGTATCTGTTTGAACGGAAAGCGGTTCATGCCACTTATCACGATGGTTATGATGCCAGCGCAAAGGGCCGCGTCCAGCTTGCGGAACATATCAGAAAATTGCCGCTGGGCTTCCTTATGAGCAAAGACCCCGGCGAATTGGGCAACACAATGATGAATGATTTCGCACAAATCGAGGAAGCTGTTACCCATGTTCTGCCGCAGTTGATCGGAGGCTTTATTACCGCCGTTCTCGGATTTGTAGCGATGTCTTTTATTGACTGGCGGCTGTCCCTTGCCATGTTTGCAGGATTTCCGATTACTTTTTTAATTCTGCTTGGTGTGCAGGTGATTGATAAAATGCGCGGCGCGGCGCATACAAGAGCGAGAATTGAACAGGCAAACCGGCTGCAGGAATATCTGTCGGGAATGAAAGTGATTAAGGCTTATAATCTCAGGGGAACAAATTTCAAACGGCTGGAACGGGCGTTTTACACCTTTATGAAAGAGTGCATCAAGTTGGAATGTGTTTCCGGCCCGTTCTATTTGGTGGCTGTTTCTTTCCTACAATGCGGCTTGTCTTTGATAACAATGGTGGGCGTCTATTTGCTTATGGGTGGAACGCTGGATATTACCATCTTTGTTATGTTCCTTTTGGTTGGAACCCGTATTTTTGACCCGCTGGTTGGCGCAATTATCCAGCTTCCTGTTTTTGTCTATCAGACAGCCGCCGGAAAACGGATTGTTGATCTGCTGGATGAACCTATCATGCAGGGAGATGGGGAAGCCCCCCAAAATCACGATATATCCTTTGAGAATGTGACCTTTGGCTATGGGAAAGATATGGTTTTGCATAATGTCAGCGCGTCTTTTCCATCCGGCACCATGACCGCCATAGTTGGCCCGTCTGGAAGTGGAAAAAGTACAATGCTGCGGCTGATTGCCAGATTCTATGACCCACAAAGCGGCACTGTTCGTTTTGGCGGTATAGATGAAACAACCGTAGATCCGGAAAAACTGATGTCAAAAATTTCCGTTGTATTTCAGGATGTGTACCTGTTTCAAGATACGATTGGAAACAACATCCGCTATGGCCGGGAAAATGCCACGCAGGAAGAAATTGAAGCAGCCGCAAAACTGGCTCATTGTCACGACTTCATCATGGCTCTGCCGGATGGCTATGACACAATGGTGGGCGAAGGCGGCTCCACGTTGTCAGGCGGCGAGAAACAACGAATTTCCATCGCCCGCGCAATTTTGAAAGACGCCCCTGTACTGCTATTAGATGAAGCAACTTCTTCTCTTGACCCGGAGAATGAAGTAGAAGTTCAACAGGCTATCGAAGAACTCGTGAAAGACCGTACTGTGGTAATGATTGCCCATAAATTGAAAACGATTGCCGGGGCCGATCAAATTATTGTATTGGATCAGGGCGAGGTAAAAGAAGTGGGTACACATAAGGAACTGATGGATAATCATGGTCTATACCGGCATTTGTGGGATATTCAGCAGACTACAGCCGGTTGGCAAATCAATTAGGGGAAATATTTATGAAACTTCATGCGTCCGGGGAGGACTACCTGGAAACCATCCTTGTTCTCCAAAAGAAACTCGGTATGGTACGCTCCGTAGATGTGGCCCGGCACATGGAGGTGTCAAAGCCCAGCGTGTGCCATGCGGTGGCGACCCTGCGGGATGGTGGTTTTCTCACAATGGACGAGGATCACTTTCTCCATTTGACCGATGTGGGCCGCGAGGTTGCCGAAAAAATCTATGAGCGCCATTGTTTCTTTACCGAGCAGCTTATCGCCGCAGGCGTTGACCCCAAAACTGCGGAGGCCGATGCCTGCCGGATTGAACACATTATCAGCGATGAGAGCTTTTCACGGCTGAAAGAGGCAGCCACACAGGAGCAAGATTAAACTGAATATTTGAAACCATCCTGCCCCGCCTGACGGGGAAAGAAAAAAACCGTTGCTGGGGCAGGTAGTTTTGTGCGCTCATTTTGCATTTATACCCATCGGCGGTTTTGAGAGATCAAGGCCGCCGTTTTTTATGCCCTCATAGGAACGACGCCCTGACGCTGGCGAGAACGGCGGCTTACGGAGGGAGCCGCCATGAAGCAAAGAGCGTTTCGACAAAATAAGACTGGATTTGAGCCGTCAAAAAAAGCCCGGCCGCCGCCAGGAGCCACCATGTTCATAATGATGAACTGTACAATCATGTAAATACCAGGAATAATTCATCAGCGCCTTTCTGCGTTCTGCAGGAGGGCGCCTTTTTCTGTTTATGCGAGCCTCCGCCATACTGCGGAGCCTTTCATAAAAAATTTTTTCCTTTCGCGGTTGCCAAAATTGCCATCCCTGGATTACTGAGGCGAAAGGGAGAAGATCACCACCCCCGCACCTGCGGGCTGCGAAGGGAGGTGAGAAAATGAAAGACTCCTATGAGCAGCATATTCAGAATCAGTTTGGCGCTTTCTGTGTCAAGGTTTTGAAGAATGAGGCCCGGCATATCCAGCGTGAATATGCCCGCCTCCGGGACCAGGAAAAATCCCTGGGCGAGCTGACAGCTTCCGAGCTGGAGCAGACCGCCGTATGGGACAGGCACTTTATGGACGAACATGTCTTTGACGTGCAGGGACTCCCGGTTGTCGTGAACGGCAACATTCTGGCCGACGCCTTAGCGCAGCTGCCGAAAGGCAAGCGGGATGTGATCCTGCTGTCTTACTTCCTGGATATGACGGACCGTGAGATCAGCGAAAAGCTGAACATCGTCCATCAGACCGTATCGAAGCGGCGGCGCGCTACGCTGAAAGAATTGCGCAAATATCTGGTGAAGGAGGGATTTGAATGGCCGGACGAGTAAAGCCCATCCCGGTTCCTGTGATCCTGGCGGCTGTGAACGGCGACGAGGACGCCCTTGCCGCTGTAGTCGCCCACTATCAGAGTTACATCCGGGCGCTTGCAACTAGGCCGCTGAAAGACGATTACGGTAATACATATCTGTGCGTCGATGAAGATATGCGGCTCAGGCTTGAAGCAAAGCTGATCTACAGCATTGTAACAGGCTTCAAGGTACAGCCGGTCTAAAACCTTTGGGACAGGTTCTCCCTTTCCCTGTCCCGACGGTCCGGCATGAAGTCTGACGGACCTTGACAAAGAAAGCCCGACGGGAGGCCGCCGGCGCAGCATAAGGCAGACGGATACGTTCTGCCCTGTATCGAGCCATACGGCCGGTGCGCCATGACCTCCCCTGGGAGCGAGCGATCAACACTGACCGCAAAGCAGGCGTGGCGTCCTGCGGGCGATGACATACAGGGCAGGTTAAAGATACTCGCGCGTTGAACGCCCACAAAGCATTGCGCGCCGCACCCATCAGCATGGGCCGGGGTGAAATTCCCGTGGAGCTGTGCCAGCAGCCGTCCGTTTTCTGCCTCTTTCGTATTGATCTTTCTTGCGAAAGGGGGGGCATTCTATGCAAGAAAAAACTGCTGCCGGCAAGACCGGCACATCCAATAAATCATTAGATGAAAAGACGACCTATCGCTTCGGCAATAGGTCGTTTGTCGTTGAACCTGTTTTTCGGCAAGATGGCCCGGATACCCTGGGCAGCATCCTTCTGCGGCTGATGAAGTCCGAGAGCGAAGCAAAGTAAATCTCCCGGACCCGGCTGACAGGGACGGCGGACGGCGGTATAATGAACATAGACAAGTTATATTTGCTATTCGGCTGTCCCGGAGGAAGGAGGACTGAATGAGACAGTCGAACAACCGCAAATCCCGTGATGTGACCGCGTTCCTCTATGAGCGGCTTTCCCGCGATGACAACCTGGAGGGCGAGAGTTACAGCATCGGCAACCAAAAGAAACTGCTGACCAAGGTGGCGAAGGAAAAAGGATACACCAACCTGGTCCACTTCCTGGACGACGGCATCTCCGGCGTCACGATGGACCGCCCCGGTTTCAACGACATGATGGAGCAGCTTGCTGCCGGCAAGGCCGCCGCCGTGTTTGTGAAGGATCTGTCCCGGCTGGGCCGCAACTACATTGAGGTGGGGCGGCTGACCGAGGAGTTTTTCCCGGAGCACGACATCCGCCTGGTGGCGGTTTCGGACAACATCGACACCGCCGAGGGCGAGAACGAGCTGGCGCCTATCCGCAACCTGTTCAATGAGTGGTACGCCCGCGACATCAGCAAGAAGCGCCGGATCAGCAACAAGATCAAGGGCAATGCCGGTGAGCCGATGGGGCCGCCGCCTTATGGCTACAAGAAAGACCCCGACGATCCCAAACGGTGGATCGTGGATGAGGAGGCCGCCCAGGTAGTCCGCCGAGTATTCCGAATGACTTTGGATGGTTATGGAACGGAGCAGATCGCCACAATATTCTCCGAGGAGAAAATCCTTACCCCCATCGCCTATTGGCGTGAAAAGGGCGTCAATCGTCCTGGGAAAAGCAAACTCCGCGGACCGTATATGTGGAACAGCTCCACCATCACTCATATTCTTTCTTTACAGGAGTATTGCGGTGATATTCTTAACTTCAAGACCTACTCCAAGTCATACAAGAACAAAAAGCGGCTTGCCAACGACCGGGAAAACTGGGTCATCTTCCAGGATGTCCACGAACCCATCATTGAGCGGGCGGTCTTTGAACAGGTCCAGCAGAAGCGCGGCAAGATCCGCAAGCGCCGCACCCACGAAGGGGAGCGCAATATGTTCTCCGGCCTTCTGGTCTGCGCTGATTGCGGACACAACCTACACTTTCATTTCAATCAGGGCAACCCCGACATCAAGTATTTTAACTGCTCCAACTACAAGGGCAACCGTGGGACCTGTACTTCCACCCATTATGTCCGTGTGGACTTCTTGGAGCAGGTGGTGTTAGGCGAGATCCGGCGGCTGACTAAGTTTGCCAGCCAGTTTGAGGATGAGTTTGTGAAGGCTGTGATCGGCCATTCCCAGCAGGCGGAGGCCACCGACCGAAAACTGAAGGAGAAGGAGCTGAAAGCCCTGCAAGCCCGCGATGAGGAACTGGATGGCCTGTTCGAGAGGATCTATGAGGACAATGTTTCCGGCAAACTCTCCGATGACCGTTTCGCCAGAATGTCGAGGCGTTATGAGGAGGAGCAGAAGGAATTGGCAGAGAAAATCAAGGCGCTCCGCGCCGAGATTGACAAGCAGAACAGCCAGTCCATGACCACGGATATGTTCATCTCCCTGGTCCGCAAATACACCCGCGCCCGCAAGCTAACGCCCAGAATGCTCAACGAGCTCATCGAGAAAATCGAGGTATTCAACGCCGAGAAGGTAGATGGGGTGTGGGAGCAACGGCTCCGTATCCACTACAACTGCGTGGGCGCCATCGAGATCGCCGACCTCATCCCGCTGCCCGCCCCGGAGGTGTCCGTAAACACAAGAAAGGGCGTAGTCGTCAACTACGCCCCATCCACCATCGCCGGATGAAAACAACAAAAAAAGACGAGTGTTCTTACAGCGTTTCAAATGCTATAAGAACACTCGCCATGCTACAAACAGCGGGATTTTAACCTTACAAGTAATGTAAGTAGTAACGCTCACCTCGGTTATGTATAATAAATTTGTAACCAGTGACGGTGGCAAAAAAGATTTGAGGTGTCTTACTATGAATACAGGAAAATTATTAGAAGTACGCAATCTTCAAAAGTTTTATAACAAAGACGGCGTACCGACCAAGGCTTTGAATGGCATTACTTTTGACGTTTTCCCCGGTGAGTATTTGGGAATAATGGGGGCCAGCGGTTCGGGAAAAACAACGCTGCTAAATTGCATTGCAACGATCATAAAACCAACTTCCGGCCAAATCATGCTTTCTGGCGAAAATATTAGCGCATTTAGCGGAAGTGATTTGGCAGAATACCGTGGCACTAAAATAGGGTATCTTTTTCAGGACTTCGCCTTGCTGGATAATCTTACAGGAAAGGAAAATATTCTTCTGCCTTTATCCATTCATAACGTAGCTGCGTCTACTGCCGAAAAGAAATTGTTTGACCTTGCGGATTTTTTGGGAATTAGGGATGTACTTGAAAAGTTTCCGTCCCAGATGTCCGGCGGCCAGAAACAGCGTGTCGCTGCGGCCCGCTGCCTGATCTCCAACCCCTCAATTATTTTGGCTGACGAGCCTACGGGGGCTTTAGATACCAAATCGGCGCGTCAGCTCATGGAAAAATTGCAGGAAATCAATCAAAAACAACAGCGGACAATTTTAATGGTGACGCATGACCCCAATGCTGCCAGCTTTTGTACCAGAATTTTGTTTATACAAGATGGAGTGATATTTCACGAAATCAGGAAACAAATCCAAACGGAAACACAGGAAGCGTTCTATGAACGTATCCTGCAAGTAATGGCGCAAATGGGGGGAGGAAGTGCGAATGTTCTTTAATATTGCATGGAGAAATGCCAAGAGAAATCGCAGCGAAAATTTGATATATTTTCTAACAATGATAACTGCCGTTGCAGCTTTCTATATTATGCTCTCTTTGGAAAAACAAGATGTAATACGGTTTCTGGCAGAAATTGAGAGTGATGCTGTCAATCGTTTGCTTACGACAATGATGCCTGCAGTATATCTGTGCGCACTATTATTTGTGTTTTTTCTTGTGACTTTTGCAAACAAATATCAACTTGAGTGTCGCAGTAAAGAGCTGGGGCTTTATCTGCTCTTTGGCATGAAAAGAAGGCGGCTCTTTCTCCAACTCTTGATGGAAGGGCTTTTTACTTCTATCTTAGCTCTTTGTGGCGGGATTGTTGGCGGCGGATTTCTGTCAGAGATCATCAGCCTTGCGACATCCAGATTAGTAGGTCAGGATATTATTTCTCACCAGTCCAGCTTTTCCGTGAGCGCTGTTGTCTGGACAGTATTGGGATTTATGCTTGTTCAGGCAATCGCCCTGTTTATTTTGGGTGGCCGGTTATGCCGTCAAGAAATCCATCAGCTTCTTTATGGCGAAATAGCAAAAAAGCAGAAAGTAGGAAAAACCGGCGGCAGTATCGTCACTCTTATTCTCGGCACGGTACTTTTGCTTTTTGCCTATTGGCTCGTATTAAACCATTTTATGGCCGCAGGAGGGGCAATGCTGTTTTTGGCGGTTCTCTTAGGCATTATGGGGACAATACTCTTTATACGCGGACTGGCAAGATTATTGAGCTTGTTGGCAGGCTCTAATAAAAAGAAATCTACACAAGGGCTTTATACTTTCACTCTACGGCAGTTGCAGGAAAATATAGTAAATAAATTCGTATCCATTTCCGTTGCTTCTCTTTTGATGATGCTGACGATTATGTTGATCGCGGATGGCTCTGTCCGTATTATGTCATCCAGCGACCAACTGACACGGGGGGCCTCTGTTTATGACTTTACTATATCCGGTGAAGATCAGACAGTGGAGCAATATTTAACATCTGAAAAAATGGCCCCCTATGTTTCTCATGTAAACCGTATGGAAACGGGGGTTATGAAACGGCCAGACGGTGGACTAAGCTCTTATATGGATTGGTCACTGCTTCGCAAGGAGATTGTTCATGCTCTGCCAAGTAACGTGGAAGATCCGGCCACACAAGGCGCTGTCAGCTATGAGATTGACGCCGATAATCCGGCAGCCCTTAATCTATTAGCGTTGATTGATACGAGTGGATCAGCCCCTTACCTTCTGCGGGCTTCTTCTTATAATCAGCTTTTGGAGGCTTCGGGGGAAGATACTTTAACATTAAACGATAACGAGGCTATTTTGTATCTCAATCCAGATTTCTTTGGGAGTGCGCAAGCAGAGGCGGAAAAATTGTTGAACCAAATAATCGGTGCCTCACAAGAAAAGCCCCTCATCTATATTGATGGGCAGGAATTTACTCTGGTTCCCTCTGTGCCGATGAAAGGATTGACTGCGGATAGAAACATTCGTATTTTTACTGCGCTCATTGTATCTGATAATGTATTTGAAAGCTATATAAACCCAGATAGCATTACGGTATCATGGAATTTTTGTATTCCGAAAGATCGAGTTGAAGCAGATGGTTTAATGGCGTCGATTATGGAAGTAAACGATATTTTGCGGCCATCTGGTTTAGTCTTTGAAAGCTACCTAAATAATTTCGGGCGGCAGCTCTTTTATATCGTGTCCAGTAGTTATACTACCCTGTATATGGGCTTTATGCTTTTGATTATTGCTTGTGCATTACTCGCGTTACAATTTTTGACGCAAATGCAGGCAACAAAAGCAAGGTATCTCACGCTTTCACTTCTGGGGGCAAGGCGTGAACAAATGAAAAAGTCAATGCACAGGCAAGTGCTATACTATTTTCTTTTACCTCTGGGGCTGGCTTGTGTTAGCGGCACTGTTGGCCTTTACGTTATGCAGAAATACCTTTCCCCTTCGGTGGCGAGCGATGCTCCGTTTTATTTATTGGCAGGCATCATGGCTGGAATTGTCATTTTGATATTGGCAGTGTACGCTATTGCGGTTGCCAGAACCGCAGACCGGGAAATTGCAAAACTAAACTGGAAGCCCAACTCTTGATGGGAAATAAAATGAAAGAAAGGAGGCGGTCATATTGGCACAAATTGTTGTTGTAGAAGATGATTTATATATGCGAGAGGAACTAATTGACCTTTTGAGTAAATCCGGTTACGATACATTTCCTATATCGGAATTTGAGGACGTTGTTTCCCAAATTCAGGCTATTGCGCCGGATCTCATATTGCTGGACATCAATCTTCCTTACAAATCGGGTTTTGATATATGCAGGGAATTGAAAGCGAAAGGGATCGGGGGCGTGCTGGTATTGACCGCACGGGACAAATTACAGGATGAAATACACGCATTAGGTTTGGGAGCAGATGATTATTTAACTAAGCCTTGCAATATGGAACGTCTGCTGGCGCGCATAAAATCCTTGCTGCGGCGGACAGAACAGCAGCAGATACAACATGATTTGCTAAAGGGGAATGGATTTTTACTTGATCCTCATACATTCACTATTTATGTGGGAAAAACTTCGTATGTGCTGCCACCTAATGAGGGGAAAATTTTACTGACTCTTTTAATGAACTATCCCCGTACAGTTTCAAAAGAAGAACTTTTTCATGCGCTATGGGGAACTGATAAATTTATAGATGAAAACGCCCTGCAAGTTAATTTTACCCGTTTACGGAAAACAATGCGGAATTATGGACTTGATGATCGCATAGAAACAGTGCGCGGAGAGGGGTATCGTTTGAAAGAGCAGGTGGATATATGAAAACACTAAAAGTAGTATTAGCGTATATTTCATCCTGTAAAATATGGTTGATTGCCTTAGCTTGTGCCAATGTATTGTTTATCTTTTTTGCATGGTTTGCATATCCAGAAGAATTTTACAGCCTTATATGGTTGATGATTTCCGTTTCCGTTGGGACATCCTTTATCCCACTGTTTATTTTAGTGAAACGGCACCACAAGCTGCAAACCGTATTTCACCATTTTCTTACGGAGCCGGACGAAGCGAACGAATACGCTTTATGTGAAGCTGCCCCTATATCTATGCACCCTTTTATCCATGAATTGGGTGATAATTTAAGATCCCGACAAGCAGAGATTGATAATAGCGGTGTTCAACTTGTAGACTATGAAAGTTATATCGAAAACTGGGTACATGAGATCAAAAAGCCGCTTTCCTTGATGACGCTTGTTTTAGATAATCGAAAAGAAGAATTGTCGCCCCTTGTTTATTCTCGTATGCTCCATGTACGCGACCACATACGGCAAGATGTGGAACAAATTCTTTACTTTTCCCGATTGGGGGCAACTCACAAGGATTATTATTGGGAACCGCTTTCCGTTCTCACTGTCTGCAAAGAGGCCATTTCCGACAATCAGACTTTGTTGGAAGAAGCGGGATTTACGATTGATTTTGGGGGACATGACTGCAATGTTTTCTCTGACAAAAAAGGGCTGATGTTTATTTTGGGACAGCTTATCAATAACAGTGTTAAATATGCCGATAAAACATCGTCACCTACATTGTTGTTCCAACTTAGAGAAAATATTGGAGAGGAAACAATCGTTCTTTCAATTACCGACAATGGCCCCGGCATTCCAAACTCCGACCTGCTATTTGTGTTTGAAAAAGGTTTTACCGGCGACAGAGGCAGCTATATGAGCCGGTCAACAGGTATGGGATTGTATTTGGTAAAGAAAATGGCGACGGACTTAGCAATAGATTTACAAATCACATCAGAATTGAAGTGTGGAACAACAGTATCTTTGATATTCCCGAAAGTAAAATCATCTGTTAGGAGGTGTAGTGATGCAGCAAATAACTAATACACACGCAGCAAAGGTGAAAAGCCCCGTTCTTTCTTTAGCCATAAGCTGGTTGATTATTTTAGGCACCTATTTTTTGCTGCGGCTTATATTTATCATATTTGGTTTCCATTTATATGCCGGTCTTTTAGGCGGTTGTTTGGCCTTTGTCCCATACCTTATAAGCACGATTTATCTTTATAAGTCAACAAGGACAACAAATATCTGGATATATCTATTGGGAATTGCTTTGCCAAACATTATAGAGAAAATCGTCCTGTATCTTATGGGAGCATTTCTCTATGGCGTAGATCCTGCGAATGTTAGCAGTGCCTTGCAAAGAATTGCGTCAAACGAACCTTATACCAATTTCTTCACTCATCCGGCGGCACCCAATATATTCAGTTTATCATTCTTTGGTTGGACATATATTATAGGCAGTTTTGTAGTCTGTGCATTGTTGATTTTCATTGCAATTGCGTTAAGAAAAACCAAGAAATAAGGACTATTGATATTTTGGCTAAAAGTTTTTGAAACGGTTGATGAACGTAATTGAAGTATGAAGAAGGAAGGTTGTGGTACACATGGGAAGTTTATAATTTTATCTTTTAATAATGATGAGGAAGATGCCTTTGTTGATTCTATAGCAGCACTCTCTTCTATCAAATATTTCTCAACAATGAACGCCTCTGATGACACGCCACTCTTGCATGGAACTTTGCAAATTGTTCCACGGCAGCGTTTGGTGTATCAACAGGGCGTGAAGATTGAATTAACCCCGATGGAGTTTGATATACTGCTCTTACTGGCCCACCGACCTGGGCAGGTATTTTCCGCCCGGCAAATCTATGAGGCCGTCGCAACAGATTCTTTTGATGTCGGTTGGACAGGAATCTCTAGCATGATCTATAAACTCCGACGCAAGCTGGGACCAGACACTATTGAGACGGTACGAGGACATGGGTATCGACTGAGGATAAAATAGTAAATAAAGACTCAGACCAAGATGCCCCATAAGGGATTGAGGCGGCAATAGGCGGTACATTAAGTTTAAGAAACGAGGAGAAAGATTTATGTTAAAGAAAATGTTGATATTAAACATTTTCGCATTGATGGTATGTTTATCAGGGTGTGGGAAAACTGATCAGTTAAGCTCATATGAAACAGATGGTCTTGGATACATTGCATACACAGATATTGATACAATCTGTGAAGATCCAGTGCTGATTCAAGAGGGGGACAATTTTTTATCATCAGTAGATACTAACCTCTTGCTCTCTTATGTAGTTGACAGCAATATTGAAATCTCAGAAGAACTTGGCAGTTATGAACACTTAATTATGACAAATCCTCAATGGATTGAACGCTTTGGAAATATGGATAAACTAAAACCTGTTGAATATAAGAATTTATCTAGTGGAATGCAGGAATTTTTGGAAGCCCAAATGAGCGTATTAACCGTTACTGGAGAGGCATTACCCACTGGTATAGAGCTATATAAATATGATGGCGATGGGCTACTCGCTTTCCCTGTCAATGTAACATTGGGAGCGGCGGAGCCAATCGAAGCCCAAAATTCATTGGTAATTTTAGTGAATACGCCTTCAGAAACGCTAAAAATCGACACATGTTTGCTACCATTGATCTCAAGCGGCAATATATTGTTTGCAGATGTAAATGAAGTACAGGCAACATTTGAAGAAAGCAAATTAAAAGACTATGGTACAGTTCAGGAATTAAATTCAACTCATTGAACAGATGTAAAGTTAAATTATGTGTACGATCAATTTGTAGCTCCTATTGAGTTTCTGTAAACGATATGCGGCACCGAGTTAGTTACGGTGCCGCATATTTCTTACTCATGGGGTGTTTGCTCCTTGCTTTCCATCTCTTCATCACAGGAGGCTATGCCCTCCAATACCTCGTATCCAAGGAAACTGTTGGTGGAGAGAGCGGTGTCCAGATAGTCGTTTCCGACGGCAGGCCGGCTCCCTTTTTGAAAATAAAAGCGGTAGCGGGCGCCGATCTGGAACTTGGCAGTTTTGCTCAACAGCAAGGTGCGCTCCGCACCCTGTTCATCAATCAGCTGGATCTTGCGGTAACGACGCAGCATAGGGGTGCTGACGCCGGCGCAGATCCCTTCTACCACTTCGTACTGGCCCCGGGCGGCGGTGCGCCATAGGCTGCTGCCCAGCACCAGAGAAGCGGCAAAAATAAGTCCACCCAGCACCAGAAGGATGCGGTCTGCGGTGACAGTGAAGATCACAAGGCTGACTGCTATGCTGGCGATCCCGGCCAGGAATGTCAGCAGGATCTTGCGCCGCAGGACAAAGGGAAATTGGCTCCATTGGTATTTCATGTACTGATCCTTTCAAAAATGATTTGCTGGCGCAGATACAGGTTGGCAACGGCCAGCGTTACCGCCTGGCTGCTCCGGCTGTTCTTCATCAGGCTGGCGATATTCTGGCAGGTGGTTTCGCTGTCGCCGTACACCTTCTCCATCAGGACCCGCTCGCTGGGGAGGGAGAAGACATCCTGCTCCACACATTTGATGATCTCCGCAGTGGAAAGCAGGGCCTGCCGGGAAAGCCGCATGACGCGGGATTCATAGTCGGTTCGGCGGTCTTTGCGAAACAGCTTCAGCGCCTGCCCGACTGAAACGCGACGGCTGAATACCAGCTTCATAAACGATACGCCGCGCACCAGGGCAGAGCCGCTGGTGGGGATGATGCCCAGGGAACTCAACAGATCATACAGCGCATCATATTCGGTCTCCCCGCAGCCGGAAACCAGCAGGCCGCGGGTAAGCAGACGGTTCACGCAGTCATCCCAGGGCCGGCTGACAGCACCGCCCATAGATGAAGCTAGCTTATCGCACTGAAAAGAAATATCCTCCCACTTGGAGATCCGCCAATTCAGGGCAGTCCAAACGACCAGCTCCTGCATATCCACCATGTAGGGCTGACCGCCAAGGCGGATGACCGGGCAGGACCGGCCGCAGCCATTTGTTTCCCGCTCCAGACGGCCGATTGCAGTATATAAGTTTTTCTGTTCCATCGATCAATGCCTCCTTATATATATCCTTTACTGCGGGAAGGCCGTGGTTTTCAACAAAATCAAAGCAGGCTTGCCAGAAAGCGGGGGTCACTGCGCAACTTGGCGACCGAGCGCGAGATCCATGCACCCACATGGGAGGGCGGAACCTGGTAAAGTTCCGCAATATCCGTGACCCGCATCCCCTGGAGCTTGAGCGCCAGAGCCTCAATCCCAAGCCGGGCCACACCGTCATAGTCCTGCTTGCTGGTCTCCAGAAGCGACAGCGTTTCCATCAGGGACACTTGGGCGTCAAAAGCGTCGGACTGCGGCTCCAGGGCCTCACCGTCGGCGGCCAGTTCCCCATGCTCCCCAATAATGAGCCGGCTGAACATCTTGCCCCTGTTGCAGATCGTCCGGCAATAGGACAGAAGCCCGTTTTTTACGACCGTTTTGGCGTAGGTGGCAAACTGTGCCCGCCCATCGTCCTTATAGGTGGCCGCGGCTTTGCAGAGCCAGACGCACCCCTCCTGGAACAGATCGCTGTACTCCAGGCCGCAGATAGTCGGATTCACATGGATATAGTCGCAGATCACCCAATGCACCACTGGCAGGTTTTGAGCAACGAGTTCCTGCTGCTGTTTTGTCAGGCTGGTCATTTGCTCACCTCCCGTCAGGCTGCCGCCTGTCCGGCGGCGGGAGGAGCTGAGGCCTGCCTACAGAGGCGGACGACCTCATCGCACATCCATTCGGAAAACTGGCCGATATGGGCCTGCCGTTCATCCAGCCCCAGCTTTGCCTGGAGCCAGATGTAGACCTCCCATTTTTCCATGTGCCGGCTCTGCTGCAGCTGCTCCAATGCCCGGTGCGCCAAAATGCGCTTGTGTCGGAGATCTCCATTTGCCAAAGTTCCCATAGGCCGGTGCGTCCTGTCATGGGCGCTCACATAGGCATCGCAGGCGGGCCAGCGGTCGCAGAGATAGAGAAATTTCCCCTGGGACCGGCGGTTCAAGCCGTAAACCACGCTGGCAGGGCGGAGAGAGGCATTGGCATGGCAATAAGGACATTTGATCTGTTTTTGCTTCATCATAAAATCATCACCTCCAAAGACGCGCCAAAGGCGGCGCGATGGCGTCTTTCTGTGTAAAAATCAGCTGTTCTGGCTGCAGCTGGGGTCCAGACAAAGCTGCCTGAGCGTACATGCGGAAGAGTTCGGCGCATGCCATTCGATGTACTTGGAAAAAGCGGCGTCAAAAGAGCGGTGCGACAGGACATCGCTACACTCGGTGGGCTCTACTTCCTCACCGGTCAGCTCATGTACGGTTTCCGCAGGCAGAAGCATGACCTGCCCACACTCATCCACTGTCAGCAGGAATCCGGAACAGGGCTTCTCCCGGCCATACATACAGGCATCGCAGCCACAGCTGACAAAGATGGCATTGCGCCAGTTCCCACGGACGGCCCGCAGAAAGGAATAAAATTTGCAGGATGTTTTCATCCTCTACCTCCGTTATTCGTTTTTTGAGAAAATAAAAAAGCGGGGACCAGCTGTGGATGTCCACAAGCTGATCCCCGCTGACGGCATTTAAGCGAACAAGCCCTTAGTTGGCCGCGCCGAACAGGCCCTCGATCTCCTGCGTGATCCGGGGGATGACCGTATCGTTGAAGATGAGGGTCAGGGCCGCCAGCAGCAGGGCGCCCAGCACAACGGCGATGATGATTTTGACCGCATCAGAGATGTAGAAATCGCCGCGCTGGTTGGAGAGCGCCATACGGGCCCGAAGCGCGAGGCCGTTCGCTTTGCTGCAGATGCAGCTGGTAAACTTCTTCATGGAAATACCTCCTGTAAATGTGATATTGGATTTGGGTATGGTTATGGCCGGTCAGGACCGGCGGATAGGCTTGAGCAGGCTGTTTTTGTTGGAGCGGGGCCTGTCCGGATACGCTTTCGGCTTCTGGCGCAAAAGCCACCGGAACCGGCGCCGCCGCACATCTTCGCCGTCAGGCGGAATATATTTTTTCTTCGACATGGATTTCTCCTGTTCAGACGATAGGTTCAGGACCGGCCTGAGAGCAGGTCGGCCCTGGGGAAATGGATGGAAGGCAGCCGGCATAGCGGCTGCTATGGGAACCCACTGCGGTACAAAACATCACCTCCATCGTAGATTCGCCCCCGGATGGGAGCGGGTATATGGAAAGCCCACACCAGAGGCGTGGGCGGATACCTGTCAGCCGAAGAAAGCGCCCAGGGAACTCATGACCTCGGTGCAGAGGACCACCAGATAGATGATCATAATGCAAATGAGCATCATCATGGAGTAACGCTGGATCTTCTTGGGGCGCTTGGCCGCTTCCTTTTTCAGATTGTTCTGCTCGATCTGCCTCATGTCAAAGCAGATCATCTTGAAGTACATCCGCTGGTCGTCGCCGCGAAGCACGCCGATCAGGCCGCGGATTACATCGGACAGCATGGGGCTGCCAATGCGGGTTTCAAAACGGATCAGGGCATTCTCATAGTTGCCGGTTTTCATGTCGGCAATGGTCTGGTCCAGCTCCGCGCCGAAGTCCTTGCCCGCTACCCGGCGGTAAGAGGTAAGGATCTTCAGCACATCCCGGTCGTTCTCCAGGTTCTGCCCAATAGTCAGGGCGAACCGGGGGATCTCGCTTTCAATGAGCTTGCGGCGCTTCTTAACGAAATCGAAGACGCTGTAATAGGTCGAGAACCACAGCGCCACCGCAAGCCCGATCAGCACGGGAACCATCAGCGGCACCAGAAACACCATCAGGATAGAGCTGAGGCCGACGGCGCCTGCCGTGACCCAAGCCCGGGCTGTGTAGACCTCCGGCGTCAGTTCCAGACCGGCAATATCCAGCGCCCGCTGCAGCTTGTTCCGTTTGAGTTTATCCAGTTTCAGGTACGGGGCGATCAGTCCGGCGATTTTGGTGATGTAGACATCCAGCAGTTTCTCGGACTTTACGCCCTGCTGCTTGCGGGCCAGCATCATCATGCGGGAGGTCTTCTTTGTGGGAATATCCACAAAGGCGCAGGTCAGGTTGTAGGTGGCAAAACCAAAGAAGATGATCGCCACAAGTGCCAAAAGGGTCATGCGCCGTCACCTCCGTATTCAATGGGCTTGCTCAGCTTCATGATCTGCGTCAGGGCAAAGAGAATGATGGCTGCGCAGATCGCCAGGGCAATTTTGCCGGGTGTGGTGAAGATGAGCGTATGGAACCAGTCTTCATTGAGGAAGTAAAGCAGCGGCACATTGGCGACCACCAGGAACATCATCGTGATGGCCTCACGGCGCGGGCCCTGCATCATGGCCTCCAGTTCAGACTGCACCACTCGCACATCGCTGAACTTCTGGGCGATGGTGGGCAGTGTGTTTTTCATGGAGCGGTCAGACTGGCACTGAATGAGGATGTTGCACCACTCATGAAATACCCGGTTGGGGACCTTCATCTTCAGCGAGTTGATGGCGCTGGTCAGGTTGGCGTTGATCAGTTCCGCCTCGTACACAAATGCCTCGAAGTTGGCCTTCACCGGCTCATTGATGTAGGGCAGGTTTTCCTTGACCGCCCGTATCAGGTCCTCTGTTCGCAGGTAGGAGGTGGTGATGATGGAGATAGCGGTCTCCAGTTCCTCGTTCAGATGCTTCTTGTAGCTGGCGGCTGTGCTGCGCAGATACCAGATGGGGGCCAGCGAAAAGCCAATGCCCAGGATCGGCACCATATACACATTGTTGATGAGCAGCGCCAGCACAGCGCCCACCGCAAACAGGATCAGCGACAGCCGCTTGACCGCCTCATAGCGGTCGGAGCGGCCGGTGCCTTTCAAAATCTGTTTCAGCTCATAGTCCTGGTTGAAGAAGCCCTTGGCGGGCGTACCCATCAGGACATTGAGTTCGTCAGACAAGGTAGCTGCCTTGCGCTGGGAGCGGAACAGGGCGTCGATAAAATCCCCCGGCCGCACACCGAACAGGGCCAGGAGGCCCGCGCTGATCAGCGCAAAGCAAATGATGTAGATCCACTGCAACCTTTAATCCACCTCCTTCGGGGCGTCCATGAACTCCGCCAGCTCCTTATTGGAGATGCCGTTGTCAAGGAGCCGTTTTTTCAAAGTATCCGAGATCAGGCCCACCTTCCGGTGATGGCCCACCACATGGATCTCTCCTTTTTCATCGGTCACATTGTCCTCCACCTCAAATTTGTAGAGCGTGTGGGAAATGAGCTGTCCGTCCCGGTAGTCCTCGCCCTCCAGAATCTCCATGATCTTACGGGAACGGTCTTCCAGCTGCTTGGTAAATACCACGATGGGATAGGCCTCCACCATGATCTCCATGAGCACGGCGTCGTCCATGCTGTATTTGCGCTTGGCGAGGGTCATCATCCTGCGGTAAGTGCTGTTGCAGGAGTTGGAGTGGATGGTGGTGCAGACGGTATGGCCGGTGCGGGAGCTCTCGGCGGCCGACAGGCTCTCTGCGGCGGACCGCATCTCGCCGACGCCGATGACATTGGGGTGTTTGCGCAGCACCCGCTCCAAAAGGAAGTCCTGGTTGATGTTCAGCGCCGGATTTTCGCTGGGCCGGGTCAGAAGGTGGATGACGGAGTTCAAGATATTTCCGTTTTCATCCCGCTTGACCAGATCAAACTCGCGGCTACCTTCCTCAATGGTGATAAGGCGCTGGTTGTTGGGAACATTGGAGAGCAGCCATGCCATGATGGTGGTCTTGCCGGAGCCGGTGGAGCCCGCGATACACACGCTGACGCCATACCGGATGCAGGCCATCAGGAAGTGGAGCATCTCGGCGGTGGCGCTGCCGGAATCCAGCAGCTTCTGCTCGGAGACTGTCTGCTGGTTGACGATACGGATGGAGGCGTTGATCCCTACATCCGGGTCCACAATGGGCGTCTTGTCCACAGAGATACGGATATTTTTGTCCAGAAATCCCACCACACTGGGCATGGTGTCGTCAATGACCATGCCGCAGGCGTTGAGCATACGGCGCACCACATCAATGGCGTGCTGCGGGGAGGAAAACTTGTCCGGGATCTTGATGCTGCGCCCGCCGGCCTCGATCACCTCGATGTCGTTGTAGGCGTTGATGTTGACTTCCTCAATGCCGGGCTTGTAGATCCATTTCTTGAGGAAGGAGTAACCGGCCATATCCTCGTAGAGTTTTTCACACAGTTCCTCGGTGGTCAGCCCTTCAATGGCGTATTTCCGCTTGACGATGTACTGTACCATCAGCTCTTTGAGCAGTGTGGTGGCCCGCTCGGCGTTTCCCTCGCCGGCCTCGGCAATGGTGGAGGCGTGATTTTCAGCAAAATACCGCTGCACATCCTCCAGCACCTGGTCATAGGTCAGGTCCTGGTTGGCCGCCGGCGTGAAGAATATGTCGTTGAGATTATTCATCGGCGTCATCCTCCTCGAACTCGTCCTCGTCGTCCGCATCCTCTGCCGCCTGCTCGGCCAGCTCCATCTGCTCCAGGGCGTCCAGCACCTTGTTAAGTGAGGCGGTGTACTTGGGATTGCAGTATTTGATGGCCTGGAACATCCCGCCCTCGGTGGCGCAGCGGTCGATCTCCTTACCATAGGGCAGAAGGCCGTCAAAGCCGCCAATGATATAGCCCATTTCATCCAGAGCGTGGAAGGGGCGGGCCATGCCGGCAAAAGTTATGTGCCGGTCATAATGGAACCGGCCATCTACCAGCAGGGGCTGATGGGCTTTCAGATAGTTGACACCCTTTAAGTCGGGGGTAAGCAGGCGGATGACCAGATCACCGGACTCAATCGCCGCCGGGGTGAACACATTGGTCATGTTGGAACTGCAGTCCAGAATGACGAAATCCACCAGCTTTGCGGCAGCGTTGACCAGCTGGAGTACCATGGCGTATTTGATTTCCGGATAACTCAGCGGATTCTCACCGGCGGAATAACCCATCAGGCCGATGAAGGGATAGCTTTTGAGCACCGTGACATGGCTTGCCACCAGAGAGGTGTCGATCTCTACGCTGCTCAGGACCTGCCCCACCGAGGCATTGGTCTGAATGATCTGCTCCGGCAGCCAGACCGGGAGCATGGGGACGCTGATTTCCGCATTGATGATGATGGCTTTCCGCTTGTCGCGGGTCAGGGCTTTTGCCAGGATACAGGAAAACATGCTTTTCCCGCTCCCCGGACTGCCCCAGACGGTAATGACTTTTCCCATAGGAAGCTCCTTTCCCAAGGGCGGAATGCCCTTGACTTTTTGCAAAACAAATGTATAATATAAGGTAGATTATCATAAAATAGATTATGATAAAGGAGGCGTTAACATGAAGTTTATCGGCAGACAACGAGAACTGGAGTCTCTTGAAAGGGAATACCAAAAAGACAGCAGCTTTGTTGTGATTTACGGCAGGCGGCGTGTAGGAAAAACAACACTAATTAAAGAATTTATCAAGAGTAAGCTGGCATTCTACTTTCTCGCAACGGAGGAAGTGGAATCACAAAGCATAAAACGGCTGTCTGGTGTTGTGTCCCGGGTAACACGGAATCCGTTGCTGCAGCGTGCAGCCTTTTCCGACTGGCTGGATTTGTTCCATATCATTGCGGAATTCCGGCCGGAGGAAAAGAAAGTCCTGGTTATTGATGAATTTCCCTATCTGGTTAAGTCCAATCCGGCGTTCCCGTCTATTCTGCAAAACGCATGGGACGAAGTTCTCAAGGACAGCAATGTGATGCTGATTCTTTGCGGCTCCTTGATTGGAATGATGCAAAAACACGCGCTGTCTTATGACAGCCCCCTGTATGGCCGCCGGACTGCACAGATCCGGTTGGCGCCTTTGTCGTTCCCGGATGTGTATGCCGCTCAGCATCTTTCTTTTGAGCGTGCGGTGGAGCAATATGCGATTACCGGCGGCGTACCCAAATATCTGGAGTTTTTCAACGATCAGGAAGGACTGCTGGAACAGGTGGAGTCTGCGGTTCTCTCGAAGAACGGTTTTCTGTATGAAGAACCAAACTTTCTGCTGAAAGATGAAGTGGTATCCGCTGTCAACTATTTTTCCATTATCCGCGTGATGGCGGATGGAAACCACAAGCTGGGGAAAATTGCGGGAGCTCTGGGGACAGAAACTTCCGCGCTGACGCCATATCTTTCCACGCTCAGCGACCTTGGCTTTGTCGTGAAGGAAACGCCGGTTACGGAGAAAAATCCGGAGAAGTCCCGTAAAGGCCTTTATTTCATCTCTGATAACTTTGTGCGTTTCTGGTTCCGGTATGTCTATCCATATAAAGGGGAACTGGAACTGGACAATACGCAGATTGTTCTGGATGAAATCCGAAAAGACTTCGTACAGAAGTTTGTGGCCTTCGCCTATGAAGATGTCTGCAGATCCATTTTTGCAGACCTTTGCAGGGAAGGTGCCATTGACTTTGTTCCCTCGCGGATCGGAGCTTACTGGCTGAATGATTTGGACAGCGATACGGAAATTGATGTGATGGCGGTGGACCATCAAAACAAGCGATTCTTTGCCGGCGAGTGCAAATACCACAATAAGCCGGTGGATGCGCCTGTCTTTTTTGCTCTCCGCGATAAGGTGCAGGCTTCTGGCGAAATCCAAAAGGTATGGAAAGGCTATCAGCCTATTTTTGGGATATTTTCTAAAAGCGGTTTTACCCAGCGTCTTGTTGACTTGGGCAAAGAAAATCCACAGCTTTTCCTGATTAACGAGGATCATCTTTCTACCCAGCAGTGAGGAATCGGGCGGTGAATCTGTTCACCGCCCATTTTTATTCGCCGTCTTCCGGGATGCTGTCCGCAGGAGTTGTTTCCACACCGCCTTCCGTATTTTCGGTGCCCGCTTCGCCTGTGGACTCGCTATCTGCGGCGCCTTCAGCAGTTTCTCCGCCATCCTGGCTTTCAGCATTTTCTTCAACCAGTGTTTCGGGGAAGTAGATCTCCTGAAGCGTCTTGTCCTGCTCAGCCAGCAGTTCCTCGGCCAGCTGGTCGTTGTTGCGGGAGATCAGCGCCACATGGGCCACGCCGTCATTTTCCATCTCGGTAATGATACGGGCCTGCTCCGGGCTTGCCAGCACAGTGATGGTGGCAGACTGCTGCGGCTCTTCGTCCTCGGTAGGCTCCTTGGTGTTGTCCACATTGATACCGTCAGAGTCGGTGACCGACAGCACCTTGACAAAGCGCAGTTCCGGCACCTCTTCCGCCGTCTCCAGGAAGTGATAAATGCGGATGATGTCGCCCGGCTGCAGCTTATCCGACAGGCCGGAGGCCAGCGTTTTTACAGTCAGCGAGATGGCGACCTTGCCGGAGGGAATATCGTTGAGCGCCACATCCGAGGAAACAGGTACGGTGCTGACCTTGCTGGTGAGGATATAGTCGCCTGCGGCCAGGTCGGCTGTTACATACAGGCCCTCCACATCCTCCATGCTGTGGGCCACATTGGACGGGAGATTGTACCCGCCCACTTCTACGACTTCGGCATTGTCGCTGGTGATCTTTTCGCCCTTCAGCACCGGCTGGGTGATGCGGACGATCTCCGTCTTGCCGTTGGTCTGCCGGGCAATGGTGGGCAGTGCCACAAATGCGATGACCGCCGCCAGAACCAGGGACAGAATGCCGAAGATAAATCGGTTGTTGAGTTTCATAAGCATCTCTCCTGTCATAAAAATAGTTCAGCCAGCGTCGCCACAGAGCAGCCGCAGGCCAGAAAAGGTAAAAACGGGATCGCGGTGGGCTGTTTGTCCCGCAAGAGCCGCCGATACAGCAGCACCACCGGCATGGCGAAGCCGGCGGCTACCAAAAATACCAGGGCCATGCCGGAGGGGCCATAGACCAGACCCAGTACCCCGCAGAATTTGATATCCCCGCCTCCCATACCGCTGCCGCCGGTCGCCATAGCAGCGGCCAGCGGAATGCAGAAGCCCAGCAGCGCACCCACCAGAGCCTCGGCCACAACGGGCCAGATGAAAATGGGCGTCCGGTCATACTCCAGAATGAAGCAGACCTGGATCAGCGGGGCCAGCGCGGCCAGGGGGATAAAAAAGACGAGCGCCCGGTCGGGCACCCGCCTGTATAGGATGTCGTAGACGGCAAAACCCGTCACCACCAGAAAAACAGTGAGCAGGTATGCCATCCACACATTACTCTCGATTGGTGTACCAGTCATCATAGAGGCTCCCGTCAATGGAAACATAGTCATTCAGGTTGATACTCAGCATCCCGTCCGGCGTCCAGGTATCCCAGACCTGGGTGAAGACGGTGTAGTTCGTCGCATCCGGGAACCAGATGGGGGTAAAGTGCACTTCCCGGCTGTAAGTAGAGAACTCATTGGGCTGGAAGGTGAATTTGGCGCTCCGGCCGCTGGACACCCGCTGCAGCAGGCGGAGATAGGTTTCATACTGGAACTCCGGGAACACCGAAAAGGCCGTCTGCGGATGGGTGATGTGGCTGGTGGGCGCGTCGGTGGAGAGCGTGGCTGTCACATCTTGCTTGACGCCGTACCCGCTCTTCATGGACTTTCCGGAGGCTGTCGGTACGATATCGTCCGGCATCAGGGACATAACGCCACTGATGGAGGCAGAATAGCCGGTGTACTCATATTCCCAATAGCCTTCATCGACCCAGTGCCCGCCGTCTTCCCCATGGTCGCACCAGACCCATACCGGCACCCAATAGCAGCTCCAGACGCCCCAGTTAGCGGTGAGCTTCTGCGTTTCGTTGGGCAGGGACGGTACCGTATAACCGGGGTTGGTATCAGTCGCCACCGGGTCAGGCGGAATATGCTCATTCAGGTCCACAATTTCCGCCACAAAGGTATCCTGGGCGGTATAGGCCCCGCTGACGGATACCGTGATGGTGACTGTCTGCGGTGTGGTGGGGGTATGCCACTTGACCCAGACCACCTGGCTGTCACCTGCGGGGATCACCACATCGTTGACTCGGTAGGTGGTGCCGAGGATGTGGAAGGTCACCGAAGCGGGATTATCCGGCGTCAGGTCGGTATCCGTCCGCAGGGTGACAGAGGTAATGACATCGGTATCTACCCGGTACTCCACATCGGGGGCTTCAATATCCCCCTCGGGCGGGGCTTCATCAAACCAGACAATGCCGACGCCCAGTGTATTGATGATGTCGGAATTGTTCTGCGTCCCGGTGGTGTTGCCGGTCCAGGCGGAAATACCAAGGTCACTGAACTCCAAAAACATTGCCAGCGGCAGGTTCTTATGGGTCAGCGAGGTCATGGTCCGGCGCAGATTGCCGCCGGACATCTGATCGTAAAGGCCAGCCTCGGTGGCCGTCATGCAGTAATATTGGCCGTTGTGGGTAAAGTAGGCGATGGGCTCGATCAGCAGCTTATATTCTCCAGCGATCATCCGCTCATAGTCCACACCCGCAGCCTGGGCAACCATCATGCAGGCGTACTCCGAGCAGAAGTACCGTTTGATGGCGTCAATGTTGCTCTGGCCCTTGCTGCTGACGATGGTGGGCATGGACTGCGCGGGCTTGATGCAGGAATAGGCCACCCCGGACTGGAGGGAGAGGCCAGTGCCGCTCAGGTACTGCAGTTTGTTGACTTTGCCAAAATGGAGGATGCTGCTTTTCTGCGTCCGGTTGGAAAAGTCCAGCGGTGAGGACACGGCAGCACCGCTTGCTGCATCTACAACCGTGATACGCACGCCATCGTTGCCGGGATTCCAGAAGTTTGAGGATGTGCCTTGCCCCATCCCGCCGCCGCCACCGTCAATGTTCCCGTTGCCTCCTGATGCAAATGCCGTGGAAGGGACGAGACAGAACACCAGGGCGAGGCTGCATAAGAGGGCGAGAAGTCGTTTCAAATACATCACGCTCCGTTCTTCTTGAAAATAAGAAGGCCGCCACAATCCTGTGACGGCCCTTCAGGTCCATATTCAGTTGTAGGTGGTCAGCCGCCCATGTTGCCGACCTGCTTGTTCAGATCGCCGTCGCTGTCGCCGGTGGACTGCTGCACATCGCCGGGGACTACCCAGCCAAATACCGGATCATAGACAGCGCCGCTGCCATTGCTGGAGCCGGGGGCCGGCTCATTGCTGGAAGTGGATTCCTCTGCGGGAGGAGCAGTGACTTCCGGTACTGCCGGATCGGGATTGACCTCATGCTCTTCGCCGGGGTCTTCGATTTCCGTCTTGCCTTCCGGTACGGGGGGAGGCGTTTCTTCCGGCTTTTCCGTATCGGTAAAGTCGATTTCAACCTCGCCCTCGGATTCCGAGGTCACCTTGGGATATTCCTCTTCGGCGCTGGAAGACTGGCCGGGTGCATAGGCGTCTGCGCCCCCGCTCCCGTCGCCAGACTGCACACCGCCATCCGACCAGTCGCTGCTGGTGCTGCTGGGCGGGGATTCATTCGGCCGGAATTCTTCCGTGCGGTCCCGGCTCACGAACCAGCAGATGCCCAGAATGGCAACGCAGAGGACGGCCAGGGCCGAAACAATAAAGCCTTTGGATTGAAAAAACTTCTTCATGTGTGTCCACACTCCTTTTTGCTGTTATATAAAGCCTATACTGCGGAGCTGACTGGATTTCAACAGCGCCGCTAAAATTTGGTGTTGTGGTAGCCGGTCAGCTCCACCCGCTGGGTGATGGTGGGATAACTGTGTCCGAACATGCGTACATAGAACTCCACATCACAATAGAAGATGTACTCCACCCGGTCGCCCACCACATTGAACTCCAGGCTGATGTCGGATACCTCATAGTCCTCTGTGGAGAGCGGGATCTTCTCAGCCAGGCCGCCGGCGACAGTGGCCTCCAGCATTTCCGTATAGTCATTGCTGGAATAGAGGGTGCGCAGGTATTCCTCGAAGTTGGTTTCTCGCTGGGAGCGGTAGGTGTCCGCATAGATGGTGGCGCTCAGGTTGTTCAGCTCCATTTTGGCGCCGTTGCGGATGTTGATGCAGGTGATCCGCACCGAGGCGTACAGGAGCAGGAAAGAGATGAGCATGACGACCCCGACTACAAAAAAGCAGGCAAAGAAAGTGATCTCGCCTCGCTCGTTGCAAAGCGGCCGGCGCAGCCGTGAAAGAAAACGCTTCATAGGCCACCTCACTTCCAGTAGTGCTCGCTGACGCCGGAGCCGCGGGCAACCACCGTGATGTTGACCAGATCCAGGTTCCAGAAGCCGCCCAGCTTGGCCTCGCCCTCAATGGTGATATAGAAGGGCGTCCCCAGCTGGATGGCCCGGGACATCCCGGACGGCGTAGGCGTCTTGTATGTGGCATCGATGGAGTATGTGATATTCTCCGCGCCCTCAATCTCCGAGCACAGGAAGTCAAAGAGCGAGTCGGTCTCGCTGTTGATGCCGCCGGACAGCTGGATCTGCTTGACCATCTGATCTGCCGCATGGTCTAACTCCTGTTTTGTGGAGATGATGCCGAACAGGTCAATGATAAAGGCCAGCAGGATGACGGCGATGAAGATGAACACCACCGTAGAGAAATAGTTGGCCTCGCCCCGTTCGCTCTTCAATGTCCTGCGGACTTTTTGCAGGAAAGTATGAATGTGAACCACCACCTTTACTTACAAATGAAAAACAGCCGTCCCGACCGGAACGGCTGCATTACATAGTTTTGACTGTACCAAGTATAGCAGATTTGGATTTACGGCGAAAGGGCAGGACTGCGCCAATGTATGGGCAATCCTGTGCCAATTTACCGGAAAGCTGCCAAGAGTATTATCACTACCAAGAGACTTCATCAAGAACAAAAGACTGCTTTTGAGTATCTGCTTGATATTATAACAACACAAGCACATTCTCTGCCTTGCAATGTCATAATAAGACAAAGTATAATGAAATATCGGTAATTGAACTCCTGAAGATGACAAAACATTTGGTCCTATTTCAAGTTGTGCGCTGCACTTTTATTGGAGGGCTTAGGAAAATCTTAATAAAATTTGATGCAATTCATTGTGATTTTCCTAAAGGATATTGGTATGCTATAAAAGAGTTATATTTTGTGAGAGGAATGGATTAGATGGCTGAAAAAGTCTTAGTTGTAGACGATGAACGCGATATTGCAGATTTATTAGAAGTCTATCTGCGAAATGAAAACTATGATGTTTATAAATATTATTCGGCAAAAGAAGCCTTAGAGTGTATTGAAAATCAAGAAATAGATTTGGCTATTCTTGACATAATGCTGCCGGACATTAACGGCTTTTCTCTTTGTCAGAAAATACGGGAGAAATATACCTATCCCATTATTATGTTGACGGCAAAGGATGAGGAAACAGATAAAATTACAGGTCTGACTTTGGGAGCGGACGATTATGTAACAAAACCTTTTCGCCCGCTTGAATTGATTGCAAGAGTGAAAGCCCAGTTGCGAAGATATAAAAAATACACACCAGTACAGATTGAGAAACATTCTACACCCAAACTCACATACAAAAAGCTAATGCTTGACACGCAAACGTATGAGTGTGAATTGAATGGGACACCTATATCTTTGACCCCGACGGAATTTTCTATTTTGCGTATTTTGCTTGAAAGACAAGGAACTGTTGTCACTCTTGAAGATTTGTTTCATTTGGTATGGAAAGACGAATATTACAGCAAAAACAGCAGCACAATCACTGTCCATGTCCGGCATTTAAGAGAAAAATTGCAGGACACGACAGAGAAACCACAATACATTAAAACGATATGGGGTGTTGGATATAAGATATAGCCCGCCCGTGATTGGAGATTGAAATGAAGAAAAAAGAAAAGATAAATTATACTGTGCCAATTCTATTTTTATTATATCTGGCACTCTTGATATGGATTATCTTATTTAAGCTGCAATTTTCTATCCTCGACTTAGATCGAGTACGGGAAATCAATCTAATTCCATTTTATTATGAGCATGAGGTTACTTTTCACGCAACAGAAGTTTTACAGAATGTGTTGATCTTTATGCCCTTTGGAATATATCTGTGTTTATTACTTCCTAAAAGTCGGTTTGGCGTGAAATTGCTTTTGATTTCCGTGGTGAGTTTGCTACTGGAAATCTGTCAGTATGTCTTAGCGATTGGCCGGTCAGATATTACAGACCTTATTACAAATATTTGTGGCGGTCTATTCGGTATTATTCTATATAAAGCGGCAATCAGACTGTTTCGGAACAAAAAACGGGTAGATCAAGTAATTATTATTTCAGCCGCGATTGTAACAGTAATAGTTGGTGGAGGACTGCTGCTCTTGCTTGCAGCAAACTGATGGAGGTGAAAAGTATTGAAGAATAACTGCTATTCCATAGAAAAACGGCTTCGGTTGCGGCTGTTCCTTCTTCTGTCCTTATATACGGTAATCGGTTTTGTCATTATGTTGCTTTCTGATTATGTTTTAGCATTATTTCCGTCGCCCATTAGCACATGGATTTTAGAGCGGCTGGATGTAATCTTTGCCCTTTATCTTATCTTTGGCTTTGTAGGCATTTTTTATTTCTATTGGAAAAAGCCGTGGGAATACTTGAACGAGGTTATCGGCGCAACGGAGATTGTTTATGAGCAGAACGACCATGCGATTGAACTGTCTGAACCACTACGGGAAGTTGAAAGCCAGATGAACCAGATTAAAATGTCTGTCCTTTTGAGCCAGCAGGCCGCAAAGGAGGCGGAAACAAAGAAGAATGAGTTGGTGATGTATTTGGCCCACGATATTCGCACACCTTTAACAACTGTAATCGGATATTTGAGTCTGCTTAATGAAGCGCCCGATATGCCGGAGGAACAGAAAGAAAAATATATCGGGATTGCACTGGATAAATCAGAGCGATTGGAAACTTTAATCAATGAACTCTTTGAAATCACACGTTATCATACAAATACCGTTCAAGTGAAAAAGCTGCCGGTTGATCTGTATGCCTTACTATCCCAAGTCATTGATGACTTTTACCCCGCACTCTCTGAAAAAGGAAATACAACCCAAATATCTATGCAGGATGGTTTAACCGTCACGGGTGATCCAGAAAAACTTGCCAGAGTGTTCAACAATTTATTGAGAAATGCAGCATCTTACTGCTATCCAAACACTGAAATTGACATAATTGCGATTAAGAAAGGTAATCATGCTGTCGTGATCTTCAAAAATCATGGGCCAACTATTCCGGCAGACCAATTAAGCACAATCTTTGATAAATTCAGCCGTTTGGATGAAGCCAGAACATCCGATACAGGCGGCGCTGGCTTAGGTCTTTCGATTGCAAAGGAAATTGTAAACCTACATGGCGGAGAAATCACGGCACAGAGCCAAGCGGAAGAAATTACATTTACGGTAACGCTGCCTCTTTCAAACAAATCTTAGGAATTTCTTAGGAGTATTCCACATTAAAATTAGAGATTGCAAAGCCCCTGTTCGGTAGAATAGATACTGAACAGGGGCTTTGCTTTTGAGGAAGAAAAGGAGTGATGATTATGGAACTGAAAATTGAGCATTTAAGTAAGCGGTTCAAAGATAAAACCGCTGTCAATGATGTAAGCCTGACACTGACAAGTGGAGTTTGGGGCCTGCTCGGTGCAAACGGAGCAGGGAAAACAACTCTCATGCGGATGATTGCTGATATTATGGTGCCAACCAATGGGGCTATTTATTATGATGGCCAAGACATTCACGAAATGGGGAAAGCCTATCGAGAGTTGTTTGGCTTTTTGCCGCAGGATTTTGGATATTCTCGTGATTTCACGGTCAAAGACTATCTCGAATATATGGCAGCATTAAAGGATGTTCCGGCAAGAGAAACATCAAGGAAAATCAATCATCTGCTGGATATTCTTACGCTTTCGGATGTGAAGCGGAAAAAGATAGCAAAACTATCTGGCGGTATGAAACGGCGTGTAGGCATTGCCCAAGCCATGTTGAACGATCCGAAAATTTTAGTAATGGATGAACCGACCGCAGGACTTGACCCCGGAGAACGGGTACGCTTTCGTAATTTTATTTCCGAGTTTTCCCATGACCGTATTGTGTTGATCTCCACGCACATTGTTTCTGACGTAGAGTATATTGCAACACGAAATGCGATTATGAAAGATGGAAAAATTGTTGATGTAGGTACAACAGACGAACTGGTGAAGCAGATCGAGGGAAAGGTCTGGACTTGCACTATTCCGGCCAGAGATTTAGACAAGTATGAAATGCGCTTGCGAATAATCAACCAGCGCGGGGAAGATAACAACCAAGTATCTATACGGTATCTGTCTGATAAATCCGAAATTGAGGGTTCGATCACCATATCACCGCGCCTTGAGGATTTATACCTCTGGCTATTCCCTCAAGCCGATCTTTCAAAGGAGGGAAATTGATATGCGCTTATTTTGTTTAGAAGTAAAAAGGATTTTGAAATCACGCCGCACCTTGATATTGCTTGCAGTAGCATTATTTCTGGCTGTCATTATGGCTTATCTGCCCATCAGCTTTGAGTCTATCAACCGTCCCGGCGAAAACGGTACTGTAATAGAACTGAATGGCTTAGATGCTATTCAATTTAAGCGGGAATACAGGCAGCAAATTTATGGAGAAGTTACACCGGAGAAAGTCGCAGATGCCTTACGCACATATCAGAAATATGTGCAGGAATATGGTACAGTAGATGATATTCCGTTAGATGTTTATACGGAAAATATCACGGCTATCCGGCCACTTCTTGACCGCTTACCAGAAGCCTTTGCCGATCCCGATACAGGCATAGGTGCTGATCTAATGGAGATTGACCCAGATGTAGTAGAGCAAAGCCTTTATGAACAGTTTGCGTCCCACCTAAACGATATAATGAACCTTGAACAAGAAGATTATCCATCAGCAAAAGAATTTGCAACAGAAAAATATTCCGAAGTTGATAAACCATTCCAGCTTTATCCGGGTTTGAGCCGGGACGCCTTTGACTATATTGAGCTGTATATTTTCATTCTTTCCATTTTGTGCGTTGCGATTGCGGCACCTACATTTGCTAATGAGTATCAAACTGGAAGCGACAGCATTATGCGCTGCACAAAAAATGGACGTGTGAAATTTGCTGTTACCAGAATACTTGCTGCTGGCTGTATTTTTGTGGTAGTGTTCATTTTGGGTATGGTGATCCATTTGTCCATTATCAACCTTGCTTTTGGGACAGAGTGTTTGAAAACATCTTTCCAAATGCTATTTTCCATCATAAATCTTCCCAATATCAATTTGGGGCAATTACAAGTGATTTTGGTATTGGCCGGGCTTTTATCTATATTGGCAAGTATTAGTTGCACACTATTTTTATCTGCAAAGTGCAGGGACTCGTTAAGTTCGTTATTGATTTCACTTGCCGTTATGCTCTTACCGACCATCATTTATACCGCATTGGGCAGTTCCGTATGGCTTTCCACGATTTTACCATCTTCTGGTATTGGCCTGCAAAATAACTTCCTCTATCAGCTTTACGGTTTTAATTTCTTGTATGTTGGAGATATGAGCTTTTGGACACCCTACATTATTCTTATTTCAGCAGCGATTGAAATTCCTGTATTCGTCTTTTTGGCGATACGGTCTTATTGTAAGCATCGAGTGGCGTAAGGGCTTTTATCAAGTATTTGATAAATTCAAACGATATTTGTGATACCGCTAAAACTGTTCATCAAACCGATTCATTATAACGGATGCTACACTTTTGCGCCCAAATTGCTCCTTGCCGTTTGGGCGCTTTTTATTGTGAATCGTGTATTCCAATTCTGTAATTTGATTTTAGCATTTATCTCGGGAGGGACATTGAGGAGTCTAAAGGCTAATCCACCCCTTTAAAATCGAATACTTGTCGCCCACTGGCGGAGCTAATGAGTAGAGATCTTGAAGCAGGTTTCCAAAATTTCTTTGCTTCGTATGCCAAGGGTCAAAAAAAGCACGGAGAAACGGCAATCACCATTTCTCCGTGCTATTTTTCGTCTGGTTGGAATTTTACGATGTCATCCAGTTCGCAGTTAAAAAACTTGCAGAGCGTATCCAGGGTATTGGTGGAGACGGATTCGTTCGCCTGCATCCGGCGGATGGTCGAACTGCTGATACCGGCCTTGGCCTGCAAGGTATATGTGGTTGCACCGTGCCGCTTCATGGTTTGCCACAAGGGCTCGTATGAGATCATTCCTGGTCGTTTCCTCCACTTCCTTCTTTACATATCTCTATTATTGCCTATAATGGAGGAGTAGCGTTATAGGCAATATTGCCTATACAAGAATGGCATAAAGTGAAGAGCATGGGAGGAAACAGGATGGAAGTCGTAACGAAAACCTGCTGTATAACGGGCCACAGAGATATTCCAGCGGAGAAGAAGAAATTTGTGGAAGAAGAATTGCGGAAGGAGGTAGCAGCGGCGATTGAGGATGGCTACACTCGATTTATTTCCGGATTTGCCGAAGGTGCCGATCTTATGTTTGCGGCAGTCGTTGCCGAAGCAAAAAAAGAAAATGACGGATTGTTTTTAGAAGCGGCGATTCCCTATGCCGGCCGGCTGAAGACGAAGAACAAAGACTTTCATAGACTGCTGGCTGCCTGCGCTGGTGTGAAAGTGATCTCCGACCACTATGTTCCCTCGTGCTACATGAACCGCAATCGCTATATGGTTGCCCAGTCGCAGCGTGTGATTGCGGTGTATGATGGACGGGACAAAGGGGGGACGCTGTTCACGCTGCGCGATGCCCATGTTCAAGGGCGAGAGATCAGACTCATAGAGATTTGATTTCAAGGGCAAAACATAAAGGCCGCGTGGGGCTTTTGCATCCCATGCGGCCTTTAATT
The DNA here is from genome assembly GCF_002161245.1 of Flavonifractor sp. An9. NCBI lineage: Bacteria > Bacillati > Bacillota > Clostridia > Eubacteriales > Oscillospiraceae > Flavonifractor > Flavonifractor sp. An9. The sequence continues at coordinate 57,076 of NZ_NFHC01000004.1, read as the reverse complement.
CAAATCCTGAGTACCGTTACAGTAGTGATTCTATCAGTTGATAGATGTCGGTGAATGGATTAACGGCAATCCCAAACGGTTTATTGCAGTCATTTTGAATATGGTATTGTTCTACACGCTTGGCGTTCTGAATCGCATCAGTTGTATGTTCAGATAACTGCGCATACACATCGCCGGCTTTTTCATAATCCGGGAGGTAGGCGGTCAAGGCTGTCATCACTGCAGGGTAATCTTTGAAAAATTTTGTTGTGTACTGGAAATGCAGCAGATACCAAAACTCAAAGCAAGGATTCGAGATCGCAATGTGAATTCCCTTTGCATCTGCCAGTTTCCTTGCTCTGGAGAGTAAGTTGTCTTTGGCGGCGATAGGATCAGGATTATTATAGTTTACATCACCGTCAGCAACGACCCACACCGCATCCCCATTTGATGCAGAAATCTGATTTTTACTTTGATATTCCACGGCTTTCCGAATCAGGCCAAGGTAATCGGTTTCACCTCCTTTGGTGCGGCTGCCGACTACACGAATGTCAATATTGGTCTGGCGGCTGCGATAATGTTCAAAATATTTCGGTTCAGTTTGAGAACCCTCCGTCACAATCAGAATGACAGGTTTTAGTTTTCTGCGCCGCTGCCCACGCTTTTCAATTTGTCCGCGTGCCATTTTACAGCCCTCCCTTGATAAAGGGAATCGCACCAAAACGGCCGATCAAATAACCCTTTTCTACTTTAGTGTCTTTGCGAACAGAAAAATCGTAAAGGGAGAACAGATCGGTGGCTGCTGTCTGCTCGTCTTTTTCTGTGAACCAAATTTGATCTCTTCTCAACAAATCCAAATCAAGAAGATTGGTGCTGTGAGATGTGAAGATCAACTGAGCACCCTTTGGATTGAATTCTGTGCTGTCAAACAAGGATACCAGATGCCTGGTCAATAGAGGATGCAGATGTGCGTCCATCTCATCAGCCACAAGAAGCGTTCCCTGGTCTAAAGCCTTTTTCACAACGCCGATCAGTTTGAAATAACTGTTGGTGCCGTCAGATTCCTCTGCCATATTTAACGCATAGGATAATGCATTTCCATTGGTATCCTGTACCGTGTGAATGGCCTCAATATTTGCAAAGCTGTCACCGTGCTGCGAAGGAGCAGGCTCTGCATCGCGCATTTGCAAAGCCTGTATTCCCAAATCTGCAACACGCAGCATAGATGCGATCACACGCCGGTAATCATCATCTTTCAGCTGCTCTGCCTCAAGCCCATAAGCGTCCGCCACGGAATTCTTCGTGATAATCTGACAAGAAGCGAACCACTCCAAAACCGGAATCACTTTAGAGTAACTCCAGTTTGATGCAACTGACAAGTAGAGTTTGTTCGCAGAAGTGCGCTCCTTGAGCGTGTTTTGTTCATCTATATCCACCGTAAAACGAAAATCTTTGGTATTTTTCCTCTCAAAAATAAGCGCCTGTCTGCCGTTGGGATAGTAATATAGGTATTCTTCTGTAACAGCCTTATCTGTCACAGAAAAACCATACGCATATCGGATACCTTCAGTGGTAAAGATGACCTCAAAGCTGCTGGGGCGCGTTGGCGTTTCCGGATCAAACTTGAAAGGCGAACGGCCAATGGTCTTATGAAGCTGCTGGTTATGTGAGGTCAGCACATAGTTTACCATGAACCAGAACGCGTTTAGGACATTGGACTTCCCCGAAGCATTGGCTCCGTAAATGACAGCAGACTTCAAATAGCTTTTATTTCCATCCATGATAAGATGCTCTGGATGCTCATTATCCTTGCTGGCCAGCAGGGATAATACAACCTTATCTTTGATGGATAGAAAATTCTCCACACTAAATTGAATCAGCATAAGCGACCTCCTAAACCTTTTCATTTATATATTATAGCCCGTATTTTGTGAAAAATCAACGCAAACGCAAAATAAATTCTTTGAAATGGGAATTTGGAAGGAAGCCTATGTGATAAAGATATACAGCGGTAGATCTGATAATGACAAAAAAGAAACCTGGAGAGCAGTTCGTTACTACTCTCCAGGCACTTTTGCTTTTACAGGTTCTGCCGGATGATCCGCGTGATGATGCCCACGGCCACGCCCCGCTCCATATCCAGACGGGTGACGGCAAAGGAAACGTCATCCTTCTTTCCGGGCATCCGGTAGTCGTAGCAGGAGTGGGCTACCGCATTGACGCCATTGGCGAGCCGGACATAGACCACGCCTTTATGAACATCTGTGACCTTTCCGGCGTACTTGCCCTGGATGCGGCACTTCTGCAGGTTGTCCCGGTCAGTGTTTTCCGAAGTGCTCTTGATGTCGGCCCGGATGCCCAGGTCCTCCAGACTGTTGCGCCGTACACTGAGGATACGGACCAGCACTTCATCGCCCACAGCAAACCGCTCATGGGCGTCGCCGATCCAGTCCCAGGCAAGGTCGCGGGCCAGAATGGAGCATTCCACGCCGAACACCTCCACACGGACGACCTTTTCCGCCACAGCGATGACCCTGGCCTGGACAATGCGGCCCTCGTAGACGCGGTACATCCCATCGGGGTCAAGGTCGAAATAGAAGGTCTGGCGCTTGCGCATCATGGCCTCCCGGCGGCTGGCTACCACGCTGCGGGTCTTGGAGTCGATGCCCCGCACCACAAAGTCAATGTCGGCGCCCAGCATATTCCCCAGGATCTTGTTTTGGCGCAGCATCAGGTCAGTGTATTCCTGGCCGGAGGGGCTGCGGCCCAGATTGATCATCATTTCTTTCAGGGGGATGATGATGCGGAATCCCTTGTAGTCCACCACAGCCACCGTCTTTCGGTTGTCCAGCTGCTCAATGCCGCCCAGCTTGCCGGTGAGGATGCGGCGGGTGCGGTAGGCGTTGTGGATCTCATGCCAGATGATGTCCTCACGGTCTTCCTGCGTCTCCACATCTTCCCGGCTGCGGATGGTCAGGATCGAGGGCTCACTGCGGCGGGGAGCGGCGGTGCGCCTGGGAGTAGAAGTGGGAGCAGGGGCGGCCTCTGCCAGCGGTTCGGCCAGCGAGGCAGGAACTTCTGCCGCAGCCGCCTCACCGTCATCAGACGGCGCATCTTCCCCAGTAGGAGCCATCGGCGCAGGAGGCTCTGCTTCTGCGGGAACTCCTTCCGCCGGCTCCGTACTCTCAGCCGGTGCGGTCTTTTTCCTGCGGGTGGCCCGCTTGGGCTTGGGCGGTTCCGGTTCCTCAGCCGCTCCAGAAACAGGCTCACTGGGGACATCGGCTGCACCATCATCAGCGGGAACAGCAGAGGCACCTTCGCCATCATCACTGTCAGAGCCCTCTGTCAGAGCGGCGTCATCATCGCCGGGAAGGGCGTCTGCCACCGTAGCATCGGTGTCCATCTCACCAAACATCTCGCTTTCGGTGAGTTCCGGGAGGCTGCCGTCATCCTCAATGGTGGGTGCTTCTTCATCCGGCTGGTCCATAGAGGCCAGCAGCTCATTCAAATCGCCGCCATCAGCGGGTGCCGCCATATCAGCCTGCGCTTCATCAGGGGGCGGAGCGTTCTCCACGGTAACCGTGGTCTCAGGTGCGGTATTTTCCTGCTCAAGCAATTCTTTTTTCTTGGTTGCCATAAGTAAAAACCTCCTTATGTTGTGAATTTAAGAAAGGATCGAGTCCTTGTCTGTGGTGATGATCCCGTCCGGGGCCTCGGAAGCAGGCGGTGACGGGGGCGATTTCGGGGCAGCCGGCGTACCGGAAGATTTCGGTTTTCTCTTTGCCGCCGGCTTCTTGGGGGCGCTTTCCTTCGGCTTGGGGGCCGGGGGCGGCGCGGCGGCAGGTTTCGGCTGCGCTTGTTCCTCCAACTCGCGCCATTCAGGAATGTGCGCGGAGGCTTTGCAGTCGCGGAGCTTGGAGGATTCCGGATGCTTGGAGTAGTCCATCTTCTCTACCTTCAGGGCCTTTTGGCCGCGGATAATAACCAGCGCCTGTGTAATCGGGAGACGAAGCACTTCATCCGGGGTGAGGACAGGCCGCTTGCCGACGCCGGAGGTCTCCCGGTATTCCGGCGTATAATTGGAGATGCGCCAGGTGCCCAGCTGCTTGGATTTACTGGACACTGACACAGAGGCCAGACCGGTGCGCTCGGAGATGAATTCCGCCGTCAGGCTGTCTGTGCAGCCCAAAAACAGCTGCGCATCACAGTTTCCCAAAATTTCCTGCCAGAGATTGAGCGGGTATCTGTTTTGGAGACCCGCAAGGTTTTGGAAGACGCAGCTCATGGATATGTTTCTGGATCGAATCACACTGAGACGGCGGGAGAGGTCCGGAATGGTCCCGCAGGCAGTGAGCTCTTCCCCCAGGATATGGACGGGAACCGGCAGCTTGCCGCCCTCACAGTTCTTGTCTGCATACCGCACCAGCTTAATAAAGCAAAAGGACAGGAACAGGCTTGCCAGAAAATCAAAGGTGCTGTCCTGGTCGCTGGTAACGAGGAAGTAGGCGCACCGCTCCTGGCCGGGCAGTTCCAGGTCAATCTCATCCCGGGCGGTGATCTTCTTGATAAGCTCCGACTGGAACACCTGCAGCCGGGAGCCAAGGCCGATGATGACGCCGCTGCGCACTGTGTCGCTGGCTTGCTTGAACAGGCTGTAGGGCGCTTTGGCCGGATGGGTGGGCGGCAGAACATCAAACAGGTTGTCCAGGTCGGATTCCCCGTTCAGCGTCAGCAACCGGTACACCTCGCCGATATTCCGGTTTTCTTTTGCATAGCTCTGGTCCACATAGAGGACAAGGGCTTTCAGCAGGTTCATCTCACAGGAGTCCCAGAAGTGGTCGCCCTTGCCGGTGCTGTTGGTGTTCTTGATAATGACATCCACAAAAAGCTGAGCCATCAGTTCCTGCCCTTCCACTTCGGAAAGGCAGTTCCAGCTGTCTGAATTTTCCGGCAACACCAGGTTGAAAACCTTGACACAATAGCCCTGTTCCCGCAGGTATTCGCTGGATTTTTCATAGAGTTCACTTTTCGGATCTGAAATGATCAGCGATTCCCCACGGATCACCGCCTGAAGGATGCGGTTCATACAAAATGAGCGGGTCTTCATGCTGCCTGACGAGCCGTACACGGCGAGGTTGCCGTTGATGCGGGGATTTTCAGGAATACAGACGGCTTTCCCGTCCAGCATCCCCAGCACAATGCCCTTATGCTTGCGCAGATCCGGCACCAGATCCAGCACACCCTTCATTTCCTTGCGGCCCATCCAGCCGGAGGTGCCATAGGTGCCCTTGGCCGAATAGACAAAGTTCCGGTCTGTGTCATACTCGCCGGTATCACTGTAGCCCATCCGCATGACCATGAGCAGCAGAACCGCCAGCAGGCCAATGCAGATCAGCACTCCGTACACCCCATAGGGGGGATGGAGCACAGAGGTCAGGCAGGTAATAAAATCTGGCGACGCTGCCGCCGGAGATGTGCAGTCTCCGGGGATGCCGCCGCCCTGTTTCCATGCCGCGTAGTTGCCCAATATCTGCCCCAGAAAGCCGCCTGCGTAGAGAATCGCAAGGATGGCAAACGGCGCAGCGATCAGGCCTGCAATGAGTTTCTTCTTATCTATGGGAACAACCTCCCCTCGAATTTTGTGAAATCAATGGTTTGAAAGCGGACCCAGCTACCGCAGTAACGGCGCAGCACATCTGCCTGGAAGTCGAAGCAGATCAGCGTGCCGGGGCGCTCCATCAGGTCGAGGGAGGTGCTGAAGCGTGTGATCCGGGGCAAGTCGCAGGAGTAGCCGAACAGCACCGGCGTTCCGTCCTGCTCCGCGGCATCCTGCTCAATGGCCTTTCCGGTGTTCCCGGCAATCAAGCCCTGGGACAGAATGCGGTTAAGTTCTGCGGTTTTCAAGGGATCACACAGTAAAGCAAGGATCACCTCCCCCTGGTGGTTATTTGTGAGAAAATAAAAATGGTCGTAGCTGCCGTCCAGCATGAAATAGTCGTGCTTGGCCCCGCCGGTGCTGGTGAGCATCTGGTATGCCAGTTCCATGCTGTCGCCCAGCACCAGCCCATGCACATCTTCGGCGCGGTACTGCCCGGCCAAACGCTGCTGGCACAGGACGCTCCACATCAGCGCCTTTACCCGCATCTCGGATTTGCAGCGCCATTTCATCAGAGCAGCGCCGCTGTTGTAGGTGACAAAAATGCCGGTAGGCGCAAGAAGCACCCCTGCGAACCGGGAACTTCGCACCTGCGTGGTGTCGATCCCCATTTCCTTGACTTCACGGGAACTGTAAAAGGCGGGATACTCGATGGCTTCGCCACAATAGCCCTGCGGTGAAAAAACCTTCGGCTTTTCATCCTGAAAGAGCCCGATCCCCGCATTGTCCATCGTGACATAGGTTTCCGCGAGGCGGTGGAGCCGGAGCCGCCGGTTCACCTCGCTCTTGAGGCGGTTGGTGTCGGTGTCGCCGGTCAGGTAGGGAGAGAAACGCTCCGGCCAGCCGTCCAGCAGGGCGGCCTTGGCCTTTGCCCCCAGCCGATAGCCCCGGAGCCTGTCGCGGTAGTAGGTACGCAACAGCCCGCTCTTTTTGAGCGAGGTCACGACCGCCTCCAAATAGTAGGGGCTGGCCGGGAGACGGTTCAGCTGGCTGGTTGGGAACTCTCCAGAGATGGCGGTCAGCGATAAAAGCCGGAACGGGAGCGTATCCGGCTGTGGAAAAGTGCGGCTGCTTTTCCCAAGGGATCACCTCCTTTGTCGGTGCTGGATTCTTACCGTAATGACTGAGAACTTCGGTAAAATAAAGCTTCTCCCAAGTGGCCGCAAGCCCGAAAATCCGGGACTTTCAGCGGCTTCGCGGGATGTCGGGTCGCAAGGGGCCCAAAATGCTCAAAAATCCGAGATGGATTTCAGGCTTGATTTATGCTCTGCAAGCCACCCGGGAAAGCGGTGCTTCTCCATGACGAAAATCATCGTGCAGTCCTGCTCGCCCAGCTCGGCAGTGTTATAGGCATCGCACAACAGCCCGGTATCATCAGCCATAACAAAAGAGGACAGCAGATCTAAAATCTGCTTTTCCTCCAGGTTGTCATAGTCGCGCACCCGCCTGGTGGGGAGCGCCTGGTCATACACCTGGGCGAAGCAGACAACACATTCCCGGTAGTGGGGCAAAGTGTTCTCTTTGGCGTACTGCTCCAGGGCAAAATAGAGGGGGTCCAGCAGAAACTCGGCGCTCTGCCGCTGCCTGCGCTTTGGCAGAAGGCTGGGCAGCGTCACCGCAAGCACCTCGTTTTCATAGGTGATGGTGATACCGTGCATCACACTGGCGGATTTAAGGTAATCGCCCTTGCGGATAGTCGTGCTGGAATAAATCAAATGCCGCAGCCGGCAGGCGATACGCTCTGCCCGCAGTGCGGCATCGGTGGAAAGGGTCTCATAGTTATCGGGATAACGCTGGATGTCGGTGGTATCCATGGCATACAGCGCGTTGCTCAGCCGGGAAATATCGTCAAGAATGCTCCCGATCCGGCGGGATATAAGTTTTCGGTCCAATCATGTGCCTCCTGCTTTCTTGAAATAGTGTGTCTGGCCGTTTTCCTCTACGGTGCAGAACCCGGAAATGCCGGGACAGTCGATTTTGGCGATCTGCGCCGGTGAATCGACCAGAACAATGCGGCGGCTGCCGCCCTTGTTGCCCCGAAGGGCATGGCAGACAAGCGCCTCCTGCCCGTCCTCAACGCAGGCCACCTCGTAGAGTTCGCCATCGGCAAAGAAAACGAGCTTGACAGGAAAATCAGCGGGAGCATGGTAATCGGCCCGCTGAATGAAGTCCAGCAGGACCCATACTGCCCGGACAAGCGCCCGGTCAATTTTTGCTGACTGGCCGGCCGGGAAATAGCCGCCGCTCTCTGTTTGAAAAATGCGGCCCTGCCTCTCCAGATGGGAGAGCAGGGCCTTTGCCGTATCTTCTTTGCCAGGGTGAAAACAAAGAAGCTGCTGTTCACTGAGGCCAGGGTACATTGTTACCGTCCGCAGCAAGTCCGCAGCCTCATTTCCATAGATTTCAGCCCTGGTCTTCATGGGGGCTCACCTCCTTTATCAAATGGCGTCATCAAGGCGTCATCGGAACGCCTTATCGAATATTGGAACGCCGGAAAGACGCCATCCGGGCGTCAAACCGGCGTTTTTCTTCATGGAAGGCGTCATATAGACGCACACCCAGCGCAGCACATCAAAACATGGGATTCACCTCGCATATATCATTTGAACCTATGCAGATTCCTGCTCACGGCGCTTGCGCTCCAAAATTTCACGCAGTTCTCGGCGGTCGGTGGTAATCAGGTCTTTTTCCAGCGGGCTGGCCTTAAATTCCACCATGATGTTATTGTTATTGGTGGAAATCAAGCCGTTGCCGCGTTCAAAGTGGGTGACTTCCATCGTTTCCGCGTCGGACAGGTGTAGAGTCTCCTGAACCCGTTCCGCCTCGTCATCCTCCAGATTGAGGATGATCTTGGTCTTGCTGTTGTTGATAATGCCTTTCCCAAAACGGCCCTCGTCCAGATTGAAAAAGTCGTTCAAGTCCTGGCTGGCGCAGACCGCTGAACCGCCATAGCCGCGGATGGTCTTGAAAATTTCCAACACGAAATCACCAGCCAGCCGGGTGCCCGTGGCGCCGGCGCCGGAAAGAAGCTGCCAGCACTCGTCGATAAAAATGGCTTTTTCCTCGGTGCGGTCGGCTTTGGCGCGGTCCCACACGAAGTCGAGCACGACAAACATCCCCACAGTCAGCAAGTCGCCGGTGAGGGAGGAAATGTCCAGTACGGTGTATTTGTTATCCAACCGCACATTGGTCTGCTTGTTAAAGGTGCTGGCGGAACCGTTCACCAGGCGGTTAAGGATATGGGCCATTCGGGTGGTTTCCGGGGCGGCCTTCAAAATCTCATACAGGTCGCCCAGCACCGGCATCTCCCGGTAGTGGCCCGGATTGGCCGGGTCTTCCAGAGAGGCGTTGTCATGGGTAATGCCTTTGGCGTTGTAGGTGCGGATCAGCGCCTCATCCAGAAGCTGCCGCTCCTCATGGCTCATATCGGGAATGAGTAAGCTGAAGAAAATGTGCAGCTGCTGGATCTTCGCCGCCAGTTCCGAGAGTTGGATACCGGGGCCGTCCAGCATTTCATTGACCGACCGATCCACCTTGCGGATCTCCATGACATTGATACAATGCGGGCTTGCTGGGGAAATCTGGATAAATTCTCCGCCCACATTGGCACAGGCCCGGTGGAACTCGTGCCCTTTTAGCGGCGCAATGATAAAAACGGGGATGTTCTTGCGCCTCATCCTGAGCCCCATCAATTGCAAGGTAAAGGTTTTGCCGGCACCGCTGGTGCCCAGGATCGCCATATTGGCGTTCTTATAGATCGAGGAATTGAAAATATCCACGATAATCAGGGAGCTGTTATATTTGTTGACTCCCAAAAGGATGCCGTTGTCATCGCACATCTCAAACGAGGTGAAAGGATAACAGCTGGCCGCGCCGCCCGTCAGCAGGTTGCGCTTTCCGCGCTCATAAAGCCCTTTCTCCATAGAGACCAGCGGGAGGGCAGAAAGAAACGCCTGCTCTTCACGGAAGTGGCAGGCGCTGACATTCATATCCTGCGAAAGCAGGAGCTTTTTCATTTCGCTGACTTTCCACTCCAAATCCTCCACAGAGGGGGCTGTCACAGTAATCAGCAGATTCAGGTAATAAAAATCTTCGTTGTTGGCAAGGCCCTCCTTTAAGAAATATCCGCTCCGGATGGCGCCGTCAATGTCATCAAAATCGGTGTTTGTGTCACTGGCGTCTTTGATTTTAGAGCGGTTGATACGGAGCTGCTGGCCCACCCGCTGGATGATGCGCTCTTTGGGTTGGCGGGCAAGGAACATATCCATGTCGATGCCGTCGCCGGCGTTGACGATCAGGCTCAGCCAGCCAGCGGGCACCTGCGTTTTGTACCCGTCCGAAGGAATCAGCAGATAGGCATAGTACAGTCCATCCATGCAGATATAGCGTCCATGGGAAAAATCAATGCTTCGGGGGGCGGCAAACTCCGCCGCCGGGATATGGTCTATTTCATTCTCCCGGCCTTGCTCCATATACTGCGCCACTACCTCCTGCGCCCGTACCGACAGCGGCTTGACGGCGCTCTCATTCCGGCACAGCAGGTTATAGAGGACATCAACGGTAAATTCGTCCTCGTTTTCGGGGACGATGACCTCGTTCCCACACTGGCGCAGGTAGTTGGAGGCCGTATGGACGGCGCTCTGGAGGGACTGGATCGCTTCATCTTCCTGCTCCGACCGCCGGGTATTGGCCCAGGGCTCATACTCGAAAATCAAAAAGAACCGCCGTGTAACAGCCTCACGGGAGCCGACCTGCTGCACAAAATTCAGGTAATCCTCCTGCATCAAGCGGCATTGCTCGTTTTCCTCATAGGCCATCTCCCGGCGCACCGTGTCCAGGTGGCGGTTGATGTCCGCACGGCGGGTCAGGACCTTGATTTGCAGCTTGACGGGCGAGATTTTCAAGTACGAAACGAAGGAGTAGATAATATTTCTCTGCTCCCGGGCGCTCCGCAGCATAAAGTTGATAGGGACAACCTCGACCACCTTGACAAACCGATGGTCTTTGGTATAGATAATGCCGTTCTCCACCTTCTCAATGGGCAGATAATCCGCCACCGGATTGAGGCAGGTGGGCTTCTGCTCCTTGATGTGGGCGGGGCGTTTAGGCAGGCGCCCCTTTTCAGGGCGCTTCTTTGCTTTCTTTTTTGCCTTATTAGCCTTGGCAGGACGCTCCTTTTTGGCATTTTTCTTGGGCCGCAGCTTTTCACGGATCTCATAGCTGCGCACTTCATCAAACTCGGCCGGAAAATCTGCCTCACCAGACCGCCGACGCTTCGGGGCCTTTGGCTTTTTCTCCTTGGGAGGCCGCTGCTTGAGATGCTTGCCGGCCGATTTGGAGGGCGCCGCCTTATCCTCCGGCTGCTCACCGTCACCGCCGACAACGCGGCGGTTCCGCAGGTACTTCAAAAAGGTGACCAGGAACTGCGAAAGGCTCTCCCCGGATATGCCGATCAAAGCGACCAGCCCTACCGGAAGAGCGGTCAGGCACAAAATGATGATGCGGGTGGTCAGCCCAAACGGAAGGAACAGAAAAACCGGCGCCCCGATGGCAAACACCAGGATGCCGGCCTCGATCACATTCCGCGCACGGAACATACCGCCGAAAAAAGTGCCTGTTTCTATAAAATTCGGCGGTATGATATAAGTATCATGGTCGTTTTTGTTGCTCATGTATTACCTCGTTTCCGCAGCCGAGGGGCAGGTCAGCCTATGATCCAGAAAGGACCGCCTGCTCCAGCACGGCGGCTTGCTTCGTTTAGGATGATGGATAGATCCCAGAGCTGTTCGCTGCGCTTGTAGCTGGCCGGGTCCGCCACCATGATCTGACCGTCTTTCACGCCACGGAGAACGATAAAATGCCCGGATGAAGTAAAATGGCCCTCTGCCATAATCGCCACCACCAGCTTTCCTTCAGCCAGGGCGTCCAATATCCGCTGGGGTTCGGAAGTCGTACAGCCGGATACCGGCAGGCCCCATGCTTCAGCGGCGGCGGGGATCAATGCGTGATAGGAGCCGCTGCTCTTGCACCAGTAGCCGTTTTCGTAGGACCACTGGGCCATCGCAACCGGGTCCACAGTTTCGTCCGTGAGGGAGGACACCACAATGGACATGGCGGTAGGCCCACACCCGTAGCCGCCGATATTGTCGGTGCCGTAGGGCTGGCTGGCATAACGCTCGTCCAGCTGGTTGAAATAGACCACCGGCGTCACGCCGTCTGTAAAGGTCACATCGCCCAGGGAGGGGATGCTGTTTCCAGTCCATTCTGTCAGGTTCTGCAGCAGGCCGTCCCCCAGGAACATGCTCAGGTTAGAGGCATAATCGGAGGCAAGCTCTTTCTGCTCATCCGTAAGCGCGAAAACATGGTCGGCAAGATAGGACTCGCCGTTGTAGCGGATGGTGTAGACCATCCAGATCTCGGTGGTTGTGGTTTCCTTCCCGGTCTCCGGGTCTTCGGATGTGACCTCGCGGCTCTCCCGCACGCTGGTATAAGAGTAGAGATGCTCTTTGTTCTCCCGCAGGACAGCGGCCAGATCATCCAGCGAAATGCTCTCAAAATCCTCATCCCGGGCAGCGCAATACTGCGAGACGATGAGGTTGGCGTTGTAGACAGGGCCGGAGGAATAGGGATTTTTAACTTCCATCTGGTCAGCGCCGGAAGAAGCAAAGTCCGCTTCAATGCGGGCCATCACATCGTCCAGCGCTTCGCCCAAGATGGAGTTGATGGTAAAAGTGATGTCGTTGGCGTTCTCCACGATTGCAGTTTCGCTGTTGAGGACAGGCTGCTCTGTGTCCGACGGTGAAAAAGCGTTGATCAAACCGCCGAAAATCAGCCCGGGAAGCATCAAAACAAACAGGACCGGCAACAGAAGCAAAATGACAATGACGGCAACGATCTTGCCGATATGCTTGCGTCCGGCCCAGACTGCCCCGGCCACAGCCCCATAGGGACCGCCGGCAGCAGCGCCCTTGGCCGCACCGGAAATCGCCTTGCCGGCTTTGATGGCGCCCTTGACCGTGTGCGCTGCGGAGGCCGCAGTGTCTACCGTTTCAGCAAAGCTGTCCTTGCGTTCTTCAGCCATCAGATCTTATCCTTTCGTTTGGGGGTGGGCGGCAGCTTCTTTACGATGGACTCATTGTAGGCAATCAAACCGTCCGGCGCCATGTAGGGCGTCTTGTCCACAGCGTCCACTGCATACTGCTTATACCAAGCGGTACCGTCTACTGCATGAACGGTCGTGTACTGGCCCTCCGGCGCAACATACTGGTCCGCATGGTACATACCGAAGGCAATGCCCTCCGGGTGTTCCGGAGTGACCTCCGTGCCGGTGATGCGACCGCCGCCGATCTCGACATTCTGATAGGTGGGGATATTCTCTGCTCCAGCCCCCAGTGCCGTGTGGCCCATATAGGAGTGTAGGGCTTCAACGGCCTTTTCGCCGGTGATCGAGCCCATTTGAGTGATGTTCCCGGTAGCCACGGAACCGATGACATTATTGGCGAAACTGCCGCCCTTGCTTACCGAGGAAGAATAAATGTGGCCGCCGACACCGCCAGCAGCACCACCCACAAGACCGCCGAGACCTGAAGGTTTGGCGTCCGAGGGCGTTGTGGCCGTCTTGATGGCGTTGTTCGTGACATTCCGCTTGATTACGCCTGCCAGACCGCCGCTGGCAAAGCCTGCGCCAAATCCGGCGGCACCGCTTTTTCCACCGCCGCCATTGGCATTGACATGGGTGGAACTGCTGCTGCGGCCGCCGCCAAAGTGGTGGCTGGAAAAGTTCTTAAAGCCGCCGATACCCTTGGCCGCAATCATGGCCTCAGCCAGCATACTGCCGCCGGTGTGGCCTACATTGACGCCCAGGCTTGCCATGAACGAGTCGATTTTCTGCGATACCTTCAAGAAGCCTATCGCACACATGAACCAGATCAGGACATTGCCGGAAACCGTCTCCTTACCTACAGCGTCCACTTGAGCCTGCACCTCTTCCTCGGAGATGGCAAAAGCAGGCTGACAAAACAGGCAGGAGAGGGCAGCAACCATCAGCGCAAGGAACAAAATTTTCTTGAATTTTTTCAAAACGCCCCTCCTTACAAAGAGAGCGGATTGGCAATAAAAGAGCCAACCATGCTCGTGAACAGGCGCAGGCACCAGGCGTTCATAATCAGCAGAAAAATCTGCCCGCCCAGCATCCGGCACCAGGATTTCCAAATATTCGATGTAGTCTGGCTTGCGCCCATCGAAAAAGCGACCGGCGCCGTATAGACCAGCACACCCAGCAGAACATACCGTTCCGCCGCTTCCAGCAGTAATTTCAGATAATTCCAGGCCAAGATGATGACGAGGATCAGGGTGATCAGCGCAACAGCGCCATTGGCACAGACGCCGATGATCACCAGCATGACCGAGTTAAAATCGGCAAAGCTGAGGGGCGGCAGCTCCGAATCCATGATCCAGCGGTACGGCGTGCCGCCGATGGTCAGGACGATGTTGACGATTTCATCGGAAAAGAGCGCCAGCAGGATGAAAATGACCGACCGGATGCTCAACTTGACCGGATCTTCCGCCTCAATTCCTGCGCCCAGGCCAAAGTTTTTGAACAGCTGCCAGACCCAATTCAGCAGGATAATGCCGACAGCCAGCGCCACAAAGACGCTATACATCGTTTCGGCAGCGGGAAAGTACCGCAGAAAAACAGCCATGTCACAGCCCAGAGCGCCCAAAACCGAAGTGGTCACCAGGTCAAGGCCGGCCATTACCTGCTCCGCGATCCATTCAACGATGCCATCCAGGATACCCATAGCTTACGCCTCCTTCCAGTGGGTATATTGCGGCGGCCATCAGCCTGTCCACTGACCACCAGAGAACAGAGGCGTCACATAAGCCATGATGAATCCGAGACCATTGAGGACGGCCCAGGTAATGCAGATGCGCTTCAGCCACGCCCGGCTCTCATCGACTGTCCGGCCGGAGCGCGAAAAGTTCATAAGCAGAAGCGCCACCGAGGCGGTCACGATGGCCGCAATGGTGGAGATGGCGAGAATCTGCGTGTAGACATCCTGCATAATTTCCTTGGCCTTCGTCCAAACATCGGTTGCAGCAAATGCCGGCTGACAGAACATCATCGCCATCATCACACAGAGGAACGCCGTATAGGCGATCCGGCCGATGGAAACTCGACGAGGCGGGCTGCTGTCATCTTCCCGCCGCTGCTGTTGAGGAATTTTCAGTTTTTTCAATTTTGCGGACCTCCAATCCAAATGTGATGTTCATTGCTCAAAAAGCAAAGAAGGAGCCCGCATCCGTTGTGCAGATGTGGACTCCTTCTCAGGCCAAAGACCGTTTGGGCAGCAAAAAAGCACCTCGAAAAAGGTGCTGTTCACTGCCTGTATTCAGTTTTGGGCGCAAGTTTGAGCATATTCAGTCTAACACATAGGGATTTACGGCTCAAGGGCAGGAACGCGCCAATTTCAGTCCCGAATTGTGCCAATTACTTGCCCGCCTGTTTCCCGGAGAATTTCGGCTCCGGGAAGAACTGTTCCAGCACATCCAGACTGTCCTTGGAGGTATAGCCCCATAGCACAGAACTGAGGGCTTCAATGGCCTCCCGCCGCTTACGGTAGTAGGTGCGGAAGGAGATGTCTCGGATATGTGGGCGCAGGTTCTCGATGATTTCCTCCACATTCTTCAACTGCTGAGGGGAGAGGAAGGAGTAGTACAGCAGCCAGTAATACGCCTCGCCGTTCTTATGGCGGGTGCGGAGCAATTCGACTGCCGAATCCAGGAGCTTCAGCATCTTGTGGCTGCGCTCAATGCACTTGGCATGGTGCTCAATGTCGCTCCCGTTCAGGTCTGCGCCGGCCAGGTAGACGGAATCCAGAAATTCCTCGATGGAAGTGCCGTATTCGATCTCGAACTTGGCCCGCACATGCTGGACGGAAATCTCCAAGCTCCAAACCACATCGCGGTATTTTTTCAGCAGTTTCCAGGTATCATGGTACAGAGGGCTCTCTGCGACATCTTTTTCAACAAATTTCTTCATGGTAAGACCTCCTTGTTCAATTCTCCACCGAGGGAGAGAGTGTAAGTTCAAAAGTGGCGGCCTGCTTGTTCCCACACAGAACAGCAAGGCCAAAACGCATCAGGGACTGCTCTCGCGCGCGGGGGAGTAAATCTTCCCGGCAGTCGCCCGATAAGGGATATAACTTGTAGCGAGAGAGCGGGCAGCCAAAGCACGAAATCCCTTGTGCCATCAGGATTTGCGCCATTTTCTGAAGGATAATTTCAATGTGCGATTTTGAAACGCTGGCGAGTTCATCTGAAACGATGACCTCATGCTCCAAAGCAGGGGCGTCAAGACCTGCACTATCCTCCTTCGGGAACTCCAGGCGAATGTTAAGCGTCATAGCGACCTCCTCTTTATCTACCATCACATCCGAGATCTCAAACATGGTGGACAGATATTTTTGCAGATAAATCACGCTGCCATGCCGGCCCGGGAAGGACATGAGGGAGAGATAGTCCAGCGCGGCCAGCTTTTTCAGGACACGGCCGACTGTCGCCCGGGACAGCCCCCAGCGGGCAGCCAGCTCCGTGTAGGTAACAAGGGGATTGCCGGTGCCGTTGCGGAAATAGACCACTGGCCCCAGGTCTGATCCCTGCACCTGATTGTCGTTGTAGATGGCGGAGATCCACAGGTCCAGCACAATGTCCATCTCGGAGCAGCGGTCTGAACTGATAAGATCAGTGGCAACCGAAACCGGCAGGAAGAAAAAGCCGGTGTCCTTCTGGCAGGGGGCATTGTACTCCAGAACCGTGTTATGCCGCGCCCAGTCGCAGATTTTATAGCGAACCACATTTCCGCGGCCCAGGGCCTGAAAGGAAATAAGGTTCTGCTTCTGCAGCCGTTCCAGTACGGCCAGCGCCTGGCACTGGAATCGGGTGCGGAACCATTGGGACAGCTCCTTGAGGGTGCAGACCCACTCGCCAGGGTAGACGGTATAGCTGATGCCGTCGATGCGGCGGTATGAGGTGCGGAAGTTTGCGTAGCTGCAAAGTATCGTAAAATAAAAAAGGCCGGAGCCGCCGCTTACGCGAATGCTCCGGTCCTCCATCAGAAAGCGGACGAACTGCCGGTATATCCGGCAACGTGGGTAATCCACAATCTGTTTAATTTGTAATTGATAGGTTGGCATGGCTTTCTCCTTTTTATATATAAGGTATGAAATTGGAAGGGCCAACGAAAAAATCGTTGACTTGAACATCTTGGGGGCTTATGCTATACTTGTCTCTGTATGAATCCGCAAGATAATCCTGCGCGGGACTCATACAGGCTTTACTACAAATGGGGCAATTCTACAATGGCGTCTTTGAAAACAATGTAGCCATTCGTTGTGCCAATTTTGAGTCGTCATTGAGCCGGTTTCGTGCCAATACAACTTTCCACAACTTTTTTACAACTTTTGCCCCGAACCAGACGGCACAGGAGGACACACTATGGAATCCAAAAAGTTAGAAAAACCTCGTGAAAACGGCACTTTTTCGACCGTACAAGGCGTGATGAAACCGGATGAAGAGGGTAGAAGGGTGTTCCCGACCATGAAGCCTCTGGAGAAGGTGGAGGCTCCCAAGGCCGCCGCTACTCCCGCCGCTTCTGTGGACGTGCCCCGGGCCGAGGCCGGTCCTATCGACTTCTCCAAGGTGGAGATCGAGCCCCTGTTCAAGGACGAGGTGGATTTCGACACCTTCTCCAAGTCCGATTTCCGGGCCGTCAAGGTGAAGGAGTGCACCGCGGTGCCCAAGAGCAAGAAGCTGCTCAAGTTCGTGCTGGATGACGGCACCGGCACCGACCGCGTGATCCTCAGCGGTATCCACGACACCTATGAACCTGAGGAACTGGTGGGCAAGACCCTGATTGCCATTACCAACCTGCCCGCCCGCAAGATGATGGGCATCGACTCCTGCGGCATGATCATCTCCGCCATCCACTATGAGGAGGGCCAGGAGAAGCTCCACTGCCTGATGGTGGACGACCACATCCCCGCTGGCGCCAAGCTTTATTGATTGTAAAAAATGGGCTGCTGCAAACCTGCAGCAGCCCATTTTTTTGCCTGAAACAGAAGGGCCTGTTGCAAAATGCGCAGCTCGTACAAAGACCCGTCATTCCGAGAAAAACGGCCGCCCGGTGGGCGGCCGTTTTTCGTGGGAATCCGCCCCTTTTGCCGGGGAAACGGATTGCCACGCCAGTGTGCGCACTGGCTCGCAATGACAGGCTTGTGCAAAACAGCTATTTTGCAACAGGCCCTTGTAAGAGTGGCAATTAGCAGCTGGCGCCGCCGATGACCGTCTTGTTCATGATAGTATCCTTGTCAATGGAGCCGTGGAGCAGCTTGTCCTCCACATAGTCGAAGCCCAGGCGAGCGATGGTGTCGGAGAAACGCTCACCAGTCTGACCCTCATCCCGGAAGAAGAGAATGGCCTTCTCCACCAGGGCGATGACCTCCTCCTCGCTGGTGAAGATCTTGGACATGGGCCGGCCGGCGGCAACCTTCTTGCCCCAGCGGCCGCCCAGATAGATCTTGTAGCCGTAGGTGCTCTCGGTGTAGGCGCCGAAGGGGCACTTCTCCAGGCAGCGGCCGCAGTGGTTGCATTCGCTGGTGTCAATGACGGCCTTGCCGTCCTTCATGGACACGGCGTGGATGGGGCAGGCCTTCTCGACCTGGCACACCTTGCAGGCCTTGCACTTGTTCAGATCGGGCTCGGGCAGGCGCTGGCCGATGATGCCCAGGTCGTTCAGGTCGGGCTTGACGCAGTTGTTGGGACAGCCGCCTACGGCAATCTTGAACTTGTGGGGGAGGGACACATCGTGGTAACCCTTGTAGAACAGCTCGTGGAGCTTCTCGCTAAGAGCGAAGGTGTCGATCAGGCCGTACTGGCAGGTAGTACCCTTGCAGGAAACCACCGGACGTACCTTGGAGCCGGTGCCGCCCACGTCCAGACCGGCGGCGCTGAGGAACTCGATGAGGGGCTCCACATTCTCGTAGGGCACACCCTGGATCTCCAGGGTCAAACGGGTGGTCATGGTGACCTCGCCGGAGCCGAACTTCTCGGCGGCCTCGGCCACGGCGGCGTGCTCGGCACCGGTCAGCTTGCCGTTGCGGGTAATGACCCGGACATTGAAGCAGTCAGGGGTACGCTTATCCCACAGGCAGCCCAGACCCTTGAGGCGCTTGACCTCGGTGGGAGGAAGAGCAGCACCGGCGGGACGGGGGACCTTCACCTGATTGAAGGTGACGCCGCCTTCCAGAACCTTGGTGTTGGTGTAGCCATAGAACTTCAGCTTGCTCTGGAGGAAGTAGCCACGCTTGCCACGGTTGCACACCAGCAGCAGCTTTTCGTCCTTATCGATGCCTTCCAGAGGTCCGTTGACCTTGCCCAGCTCCACCCAGTGGGCGCCGGGGATCGAGGAGGTGGGCATCACGTCGATCACCTTGTAGTCCTTGGCGGCGCCGGCCAGATACTCGGCGGGAGTGAAGGACTCCAGCACGCCGGCCAGCTTGTTTTCCAGCACATAGCAGGCCTGGACAAAGGGGTGGATGGCGGTGGAGAAGGGGGGCGCATAGGCCAGATCCAGATCGTTAAAGGCGTCAATGGTCAGACCGGCAGACAGACCGACAACAGCAATATCCACCATTTTGTCCACCGCGCCGGCACCCAGGACCTGGATACCCAGCAGTTTGCGGGTGTTGCGGTCGGCAATCAGCTTGGTGAGGAAGCTGGAGGCGCCGGGATAGTAGTGGGCCTTGTCGTCGCAGGCGCACACCACGGTAATGGGGTCAAAGCCCTCGGCCTTGGCCTGAGCCTCGGTGAGACCAGTGCGTCCGGCGTTGAGCTGCGGCAGCAGCTTCACCACGCCGGTGCCCAGGCAGCCGCCGTAGGGGGTGTCGCTGCCAGTGATGGTCTTGGCCAGAGCACGGGCGGTGATGTTGGCGGTGGAGCCCATGGCCGACCACTGGGGCTTGCCGGTGAGACGGTTGTACACCATGGCGCAGTCACCGGCGGCGTAGATGTCGGGCAGGTTGGTGCGCATCTCCTTGTCTACCACCACGGTACCCTTGAAGAGCTCAATACCGGTGTCCTTCAGGAAGTCGGTGGCGGGGCGCACGCCGATGGCAAGCACTACCACGTCAGCAGCAATGGCGCCGCCGTCGGTGACGATGCCGGTGGCCTTGTCAACGCCGGTAACGGACTGGATGCGCTGGCCGGTAATCACGCGAATGCCGGCGTCTTTCAGCTTCCGGCGGGCAAAGTCGGCCATCTCGGGGTCAAAGGCGTTGGGCATGATCTGGTCGGCAAAATCCACCACAGTCACGTCCAGGCCCTGGGAGAGCAGGTTCTCGGCAATCTCCAGGCCGATAAAGCCTGCGCCCGCCACCACGGCCCGGCGGCAGTTGTTGGTGGCCACATAGTCCCGCAGGCCCACCGCGTCGTCGGGGGTGCGCATGGGAAACACGCCGGGCAGATTCTTGCCAGGCATATCGGGCACCACAGGAGCAGCGCCGGTGGCAACGATCAGCTTGTCGTAGTGCTCGGTAAAATTCTGGCCGTCCCGCAGACCGCTTACCGTCCTGGCGGCGGGGTCAACATGGGTGACCTCGCAGCCGGTGATCACCTGAGCGCCGGTGAGTCCGGCATATTTCTGGGGAGTGTTGACGATCAGTTCCTCACGGCTGCCGATGGCGCCGCCTACATAGTAGGGCAGGCCGCAGCCGGCGTAGGAGATGTCCTGACCTTTATTCAGAATGATGACTTCCGCGCTGCGGTCCTCCCGCTTGATTTTAGCAGCGGCCTTCGTACCGGCGGCCACGCCGCCAATGACCAGAATACGCATCTTTGTTCCCCGTCCTTATTGACAAATTTTTGTGTCACGCTTGTAATCAGTATAGCACCCCAGTATAATAAAATAAAGTTTTTAAAACTTATTGATTGATCGAAAAAAATTATAGGGGTGACGGACCATGGTGGACTATCGCATCCGGACCTTTCTGACTTTGTACGAGACCATGAATTACCGGAAAACAGGGGAGAAGCTGTGCATGAGCCAGCCGGCGGTAAGCCAGCAGATCCGGGGCCTGGAGGATAAGTACGGCTGCAAGCTGTTTGTATATGATGGCCGACAGCTTCATGCCACCCCTCAGGCCCAGCGGGTAGCGGAGTACGCTCGTACGGCCCTTTACAATGAGCAGCGCCTCCAGCAGGAGCTGGTGGAGACAAAGGTCCGGGAGATACGGATCGGAACTACAAAAACCATCGGAGAATTTGTGGTGGCGGAGGCCCTGAGCCGGTATATCTGCCATTCTGACAGCAATCTGAAAATCTCCGTGGATAATACTGCCGCCCTGCTGGGACAGCTGGAGCATGAACAGCTGGATTTTGCCCTCATCGAGGGGGCCTTCGACCGAAGTCGGTTCGGCAGCCGCCTGTTTCGCCGGTCCAAATTTGTAGGTTTATGTCGAAGGGACCATCCCTTTGCTGGCCGTACAATTCCACTGACGGCACTGGAAGGCCAGTGCCTGGTGGTACGGGAGGAGGGATCGGGGACCCGGGGTATTCTGGAGAATGTGCTGGCTGAGCGAGGGTATTCCCTGGATCTGTTTTCCCGGGTAATTTGCGCCAACCAGTTTTCCCTCATTACCCGGTTTGTGGCGGAAGGGTGCGGCATCACCTTTGCCTATGAGCCGGTAGCGGCAGGTCAACCGGAACTGGCCTTTTTCCACCTGGATTGCCTGGATGAAACCCGGGAATTCAGCCTGGTTTACCTGAAAGGGACCCATATCTTCCCGTTGGTGAGGGAGGTGCTGGGTGAGCTGACCCCGTCTGATCTGGAAGAAGGGGCAGAATGATCAAAAAATGCTTGCAATGAATGCCTTGGTATGGTAAACTATACCGGTACCAGAAAGTGCGGCCAATATTCCGGCAGGAAGCCGGAGCACCCGACCAGAGTCGGGACACACGCAGAAACGAGCCTGGTGCATGATTTGATTTGTTGTGTAGGGATACTAGGAAGGTATCTGTTCCCCCAAGGGGAGCGGATACCTTCTTTTTTTGCAAAGGAGCGCGGATATGACGCTGGAACAGTTTTTCAAGGAGGTCCCCCGGGCGGCTCTGGCCTTTTCCGGCGGGACGGACTCGGCCCTGCTGCTGTGGGCGGCCAAGACCTACGGCTGTGACGCGCGGGCCTATTACGTCAACACCGTTTTTCAGCCCGCCTTTGAGCTGGCCGACGCCCAAAAGCTGGCGGAGGAGCTGGAGGTGCCCATGACGGTGGTGGAGGCCGACGTGTTGGCGGTGCCTGAGGCGGCGGCCAACGGACCCCGGCGGTGCTACTACTGCAAGAAGGCCCTGTTTACCACCCTGTGGAAGCGGGCGGCAGAGGACGGCTATACCGTGTTGCTGGACGGCACCAACGCTTCGGATGACGCCGGAGACCGGCCGGGGATGCAGGCCCTGCGGGAGCTGGAGGTGCGCTCCCCCCTGCGGGAGTGCGGCATCACCAAGGATCAGGTGCGGCAGATGTCCAAAGAGGCGGGGCTGTTTACCTGGGACAAGCCGGCCTACGCCTGCCTGGCTACCCGGGTGCCCACCGGCACCGCCATTACCCGGGAGGCCCTGGAGAAGGTGGAGCGGGGAGAGGACGCCCTCTTCAAACTGGGATTCACCGACTTCCGGGTGCGGCTGATGGGGGACGCCGCCCGCATCCAGCTGCCGGAGGCACAGATGGAGAGAGCCGTTCAGCTGCATGATACCATTGCCAAGGCGCTGGAGAGGGATTTCTCCGCCGTCCTGTTGGATCTGAAGGGGAGGTAAGCAAATGGACAACAAGCATGACATTCTGGAGCTGCTGCGGGCGGTTTCGGCGGGAAACACCAGTCCGGAGGACGCCCTGTTGGAACTGAAAACCAAGCCCTTTGAGGACCTGGGGTACGCCAAGGTGGACTTCCACCGCTCGGTGCGCCAGGGCGCGGCGGAAGTGATCTACGGTGCGGGCAAGACCCCGGAGCAGATTGCCGGGATTGCCGCCGCCATGGGGGAGCGGGGCTGTAAAAATATCCTTATCACCCGCATGGGGGAGGAAGCTGCCCGCTTCGTGGAGCAGTCGGTCCCTCTGGACTACCGTCCCATCCCCAAACTGGGTATTGCCTTCCCCGGCCCCCGGCAGGAGCTGGGACACATCGTGGTGGCCACCGGTGGTACCAGCGATATGCCGGTGGCGGAAGAGGCCGCCCTCACTGCTGAGGTAATGGGCAACAAGGTTACCCGGCTGTATGACGTGGGCGTAGCGGGACTCCACCGGCTGCTGTCCAACCTGGACGTCATGATGAGCGCCCGGTGCGTTATCGCGGTGGCGGGCATGGAGGGGGCCCTGGCCTCCGTGGTGGGCGGTCTGGTGGACTGCCCGGTGGTGGCGGTGCCCACCAGCGTGGGCTACGGCGCCAGCTTTGGTGGTCTGTCCGCCCTGCTGGCCATGCTCAATTCCTGCGCTTCCGGGTGCAGCGTGGTCAATATCGATAACGGCTTCGGCGCGGGCTATTTGGCCAGCATGATCAATCAGATGGAGGGATTAAAATGAAAAGCTTATATATTGAATGTAATATGGGTGCGGCGGGGGATATGCTCATGTCCGCTCTGTACGAACTGCTGGAGGACAAGGAGGGCTTCCTGAATACCATGAACAGCCTGGGCCTGCCTGGCGTTCATCTGGAGGCGGCCTCCGCTGTCACCAGCGGCATCAGCGGCACCCATATGAAGGTTACCGTCCACGGCGAGGAAGAGGACGAGCACCTCCATCATCACGAGCACGATCATGACCACCATCACGACCATGACCATGACCATGAGCACCACCACCATCACCACGCCACCCCCGGCCACATTGCCCACCTGATCGACCATCTGCCCCTGCCGGAGGAAGTCAAGACCCACGCCAAGGCGGTGTATGACGCCATCGCCCAGGCGGAGGCCAAGGCCCACGGTTGTCCGGTAGGCGATGTCCACTACCATGAGGTGGGTGCTCTGGACGCGGTGGCCGATGTGGCCGGCGTGTGCTATGCCCTCTATCTGCTGAAGCCTGACAAGATCGTGGTGTCCCCCATCCATGTGGGCAGCGGCACGGTAAAATGTGCTCACGGTATCATGCCGGTGCCTGCCCCCGCCACCGCTGCCCTGCTCTCCGGTGTGCCCACCTACGGCGGCGAGATCAAAGGCGAGCTGTGTACCCCCACCGGGGCCGCTCTGCTGACCCATTTTGCCCAGTCCTTCGGCTCCATGCCGGTACTCAATGTGGAAAAGGTGGGCTACGGTGTGGGTACCCGCCAGTTTGAGCAGGCAAACTGTGTCCGGGCCTTTTGGGGTGAGAGCCAGGAGGGCGGCAACGGGGAGATCGTAGAGCTGGTATGCAACATCGACGATATGACCGGCGAGGCCCTGGCTTTTGCCGGGGAGCAGCTGCTGGCGGCAGGTGCTTTGGATGTGTATTCCGTTCCCGGTACCATGAAGAAGGGCCGTCCCGGCCATGTGCTCACCGTGCTGTGCGATGCAGGCAAAGAGCGGGAACTGGCTCAGGCTGTCCTGCGCCACACCACTACCAACGGCCTGCGGGTCCGCCGGTGCGAGAAGTATTTCCTCACTCCCGGCAGTAAGACGGTGGATACCCCCTGGGGGGCTGTCCGGGTCAAGACGGCGGAGGGCTTCGGCATCTCCCATGCCAAGCCGGAGTATGAGGATGCCGCCGCTCTGGCCCGTGCAAACGGACTGCCCCTGGCGGCGGTGCTGGAAGAAGTGAAAAAGGGTCTGTAATGGAAAGGAGACACCCATGAAACGAATTCTGACTCTGATTCTGAGCCTGGCCCTGACCGCCGGTATGCTGGCGGGCTGCGGCGGCGGAAACACGGCTGCCACCACCACCCCTCAGACCGGCAGCAAGGACAGTGTGATTATTGCAATGGGCACCACCTCCGAGCCGGAGGCCGGCTTCGACCCCGCCTACGGCTGGGGAGCCGGCGAGCACGTCCATGAGCCCCTGATCCAGTCCACGCTCACGGTGACCAACACCGACCTGACCATCGGCTACGACTTGGCCACCGACGTCCAGGTCAGCGACGATGGCCTCACCTGGACGGTCAAGATCCGGGACGATGTGAAATTCACCGATGGGGAGCCCCTGACCGCCTCCGACGTGGCCTTCACCTACAATACCGTCAAGGCGGCCAGCTCGGTGAACGACTTTACCATGCTGGACAACGCCGAGGCGGTGGACGACACCACCGTAGTATTCCATATGGCTACCCCCTTCTCCATCTGGCCCTACACCATGGCCATCGTGGGCATCGTGCCTGAGCACGCCTACGATCCCGCCACCTACGGCCAGAGCCCCATCGGCTCCGGCCGGTACATCCTGAAGCAGTGGGACAAAGGCCAGCAGGTGATTTTGGAGGCCAATCCGGACTACTATGGCGAGGCTCCTGAAATGAAGCAGGTGACCATTCTCTTCATGGAGGAGGACGCCGCATTCCTGGCGGTCCAGGCCGGTCAGGTAGATCTGGCCTATACCTCCGCTACCTATGCGGACCAAAGCCCTACCGGGTATACGCTGGCGGCCTACGACAGTGTGGATAACCGGGGCTTCAACCTGCCGGTGATCGAAGGCACCCTCACCGGCGATGTGCTGGTGCGCCGTGCCATCAATATCGGCATCGACCGGCAGGAGATGATCGACAACGTGCTCAACGGCTACGGTACCCCAGCCTACAGCGTGTGCGATCAGATGCCCTGGTACAATCTGGCTTCCGAAGTAGAGTACGATCCGGAAGGGGCTGCCGCCCTGCTGGATGAGGCTGGCTGGATTATGGGGGCTGACGGCGTCCGGGAGAAGGACGGCGTAAAGGCCACCTTGAACCTGCTCTATCCCACCAGCGACTCGGTGCGTCAGGCCCTGTGCGCCGACTTCGCTAACCAGCTGGGAGAGCTGGGTATCTCCTGCACCATGGAAGGCGTTGGCTGGGACACCGCCTATGACCGGGCCCAGACCGAGCCTCTCATCTGGGGCTGGGGCGCCCATACTCCCATGGAGCTCTATAACATCTATCACACCATCGGGGATACCGGCACCGCTCAGTATTCCCCCTATGCCAATTCCACTGTGGATTCCTACATGGATCAGGCCCTCCAGTACTCCGATCTGGAGGAGTCCTATGAGCTGTGGCAGAAGGCTCAGTGGGACGGTACCACCGGCGTTACCCAGGACGGGGATATCCCCTGGGTGTGGCTGGTGAATGTGAGTCACCTGTACTGGGTGAAAGATGGCCTCCAGGTGGCCGAGCAGAAGATCCACCCCCACGGCCACGGCTGGTCCATCGTCAACAACGTGGACCGGTGGAGCTGGAGCTGATATTCCACTGGAAAGAAGGAATTCCCTTGAAACACCGCCTGATGTTCACGGGCAAAAAATTGATCCGCGTGGTGCTGCTGCTGTTGGGGGTCAGCCTGGCCGCCTTTTTGCTCATGTCGGCCTCTCCTCTGGACCCTCTCCAGACCAATGTGGGCCAGGCCGCCCTGGGTACCATGAGTCAGGAGCAGATTGCCAAGCTGGAGGAATATTGGGGAGTCAATACCCCGCCGGTGGAGCGGTATCTGGGCTGGCTGAGTGACTTTGTCCGAGGGGACATGGGCACCTCGCTGCTCTACCGCCAGCCGGTGAGCCAGGTCATCGGCCAGCGGCTGCAAAGTTCCCTGTGGCTCATGGCCTTCGCCTGGGTGATCTCCGGCGTGCTGGGACTGACCCTGGGCGTCATTGCCGGTGCCAACCGGGGGAAGCTGGTGGATAAGTTGATCCGAGGCTACTGCTGGCTGATCTCCAGTACCCCGGCCTTTTGGCTGGCCCTGGTGCTGCTGGTGGTCTTCTCAGTGTGGCTGGGACTGTTTCCCATCGGCCTGTCGGTACCCATTGGGGCGGACGCATCCAGTGTCACTCTGGCCGACCGGCTCTACCACGCCTTCCTGCCCGCCCTTACCCTGAGCATCACCGGCGTGGCCAACATCGCCATGCACACCCGGGAGAAGATGGCGGACATTATGGAGAGCGACTATGTGCTCTTCGCACGGGCCAGAGGGGAGTCCAAGCGCTCCATCGTGCTGCGCCACGGTCTGCGCAACGTGGCCCTGCCCGCCATCACCCTGCAATTTGCCTCCATCAGCGAGATCTTTGGCGGCTCGGTGCTGGTGGAGCAGGTATTCTCCTACCCCGGCCTGGGCCAGGCTGCCGTCAACGCCGGTCTGGGTTCCGACCTGCCCCTACTGCTGGGCATCACGGTGGTGAGTGCCGCCATCGTGTTCGGCGGCAATCTGATTGCCGATCTGCTTTACGGCGTGGTGGATCCCAAGATCAGAAGGGGGGTGGCCCGGAAATGAGACATTGGAACGGGCGAAAAAATGCCCTCTTTCTGTTGGTTGCCGCTGCTGTGGTGCTGTGCGCTGTGGCGGTGGCCGGCGGTCTGCTCAGCGGGCAGGCCATGGTAACCGATTTTACCCGCAAGAATCTGGCCCCCAGCGGGCAGTTCCTTTTCGGTACCGACTGGATGGGCCGGGATATGCTCTCCCGCACCCTCACCGGCCTGTCCCTCAGCATCCGCATCGGCCTTTTGACCGCCGCCGTCAGCGCCGTTATTGCCCTGGTGCTGGGTGTGGCTTCCGCCGTCCTGGGGGGCTGGGTGGATGCGGTAATCTCCTGGTGCATCGATCTGGTCATGGGTATCCCCCATATCCTGCTGGTCATGCTCATCTCTCTGGCGTTTGGCAAGGGATTTGTAGGCGTGGTGGCAGGCGTGGCCCTCAGCCACTGGCCCTCTCTGGCCCGGGTCATCCGGGGTGAGGTGCTCCAGCTGCGAGGCGCGGTGTATGTCCGTACGGCGGAAAAGCTGGGGGTGTCCCGGCTGACCATTGCCCGGCGGCACCTGCTGCCCCATCTGCTGCCCCAGTTCCTCACCGGACTGGTGCTCCAGTTTCCCCATGCCATCCTCCACGAGGCCAGCGTCACCTTCCTTGGTTTTGGCCTGTCGCCGGAGCAGCCTGCCATCGGCGTGATTTTGTCGGAGAGCATGAGCTATCTTACCACCGGCAAGTGGTGGCTGGCGGTGTTCCCCGGCCTGAGCCTGGTGCTGGTGGTAGTGCTTTTTGCCGCCATGGGGGAGCAGCTGCGCAAGCTGCTGGACCCTGCCAGCGTACATATGTGAGGAGGGATGGAGTTGGAACCGATTTTGGAAGTCAAAGACCTGTCTATCTCCTTCACCCAGTATGGACGGGGCACAAAACAGGTGCTGCTGCCGGTGATTCAGGATCTGTCCCTCACCATCCGGCCCAGCCAGGTGGTGGCGGTGGTGGGCTCCAGCGGTTCGGGTAAGAGCCTGCTGGCCCACGGAATCCTGGGTATCCTGCCTTATAACAGCCATATGGCCGGGGAGATCTCCTTCTTGGGCCAGCCCCTTACCCCCAAACGGGCGGAGAAGGTGAGGGGCAAAGAGATTGTCCTGGTGCCCCAGGGCGTGACCTACCTGGACCCGCTGATGAAGGTGGGGCCCCAGATCCGCAAGGGCCGCCGGGACCAGAGTGCCCGGGAGGCCAGTCGGGCGGTGCTGGAGCGGTACGGCCTGGGGGCGGATACCGAGGAGCGCTATCCCTTTGAGTTGTCCGGCGGCATGGCCCGCCGGGTACTCATCGCCACCGCGGCGGCGGCCACCCCCAAGCTGGTCATCGCCGACGAGCCCACTCCCGGTTTGGATGCCCGGGCGGCGAAACGGGTACTGAGTCACTTCCGGGAGCTGGCTGACAGCGGCGCGGGGGTGCTTCTCATCACCCACGACTTGGAGCTGGCCCTCACCATTGCCGACCGGGTGGCGGTGTTCTACGCTGGTGAGACGGTGGAGGAGGCCAACGCCGCCGATTTTGAGGCGGGGAAACTACGGCATCCCTACACCAAAGCTCTGTGGAATGCCCTGCCCCAGAATGGCTTTGTCCCCATTCCCGGCGCCCAGCCCGGGCCGGGCGAGGTGGGGGAGGGGTGCCCCTTTGCCCCCCGCTGCCCCAAGGGGCGGCCTGAGTGTCTGGGCCCGGTAGCCTATCGGGAGCTGGACGGCGGCCTGGTGCGCTGCTTATATCCGGAAGGAGGGGAACAGCCGTGAGTCTGGAGGCAAAACAACTGACTTTCGGTTATCGCCGGAAAGGAAAAGAGCCGGTGCTGGACCGCATCGACCTGACGCTGGAGCCGGGGGAGCGGCTTGGGCTGCTGGGCCCCAGCGGACGGGGTAAGACAACCTTATGTAAACTGATGGCGGGCTATGAGAAGCCGGACAGCGGCACGGTGCTGGTGGACGGCAAGCCTTTGAAGGAGTACCGAGGGATCTGCCCAGTACAGATGATCTGGCAGCACCCGGAGACGGCAGTGGACCCGCTGATGAAGCTGGGGGATACGCTAAAAGAAGGTGGGCCCGTGGAGGAGGGACTGCTGGAGGCCCTTCACATCCAGCCCGCCTGGCTGGAGCGGTATCCCACGGAACTGTCTGGCGGTGAGCTTCAGCGGTTCTGCATTGCCCGTGCCCTGCGGCCCGGGGTGCGCTATCTGCTGTGCGACGAGGTCAGCGCCATGCTGGACCTCATCACCCAGGCCCAGATCTGGACCTTTCTGCTGGACCAGGCGGAGAAGCGGAACCTGGGGCTGGTGATCGTCAGCCATAACAGCCCCCTGATGGAGAAGCTGTGTACACGGGTACAGAATTTGGCATAAGAAAACGGCCTGCAAGTGAGTAAAATCACTTGCAGGCCGTTTTCTGCCCCTAGTTGGGGCCCTGATTCTCATATGTGAGGATGGAGTCCTCCAGCATCAACAGGCCGGACTGATCGGGTTCCCGGCCTTCATACGGCGTCCTGTCCACATACAGCAGGGCGCTGTCCGGGTCAAACCGAAGGGCATAGTCATAGTTCATCCGGTCCTCCAGCTCATAGGTGCGGCCGTTGGCGTAGTCACAGACCGCGATCCGGGTATCTACGATGCCGGACCCCATGCTGAGGGTGGCGCACAGCTCCGGCAGGCCGTCGCCGTTCAGGTCGCAGAAATAGGCGTTCCAGATGGGCATACCGGAAATCAGCTGGACCGGTGTTTCCTCTCGCTTTTGCTGTGCCGTGATCTCCTCTGGCGTATAGCGGAAGGTCACATCGGGGAAGGCCGTGTGGGTGATGGTCAGTTCCCCATCCCAATCCATTTCGCTGGGGGCGGTGGTATAGTCAAACCATTTGGTGGCGGTGGCCGCCGGAACGGGGATTTGGCTGTTTTTGGAGAAGACCGCCCCATCTGCCACCTTTACATAGATGAAATTGGTGGAACCGTTTGCCTGGAAGATCAGATTGTTCCCCTCCATGCGGAAGTGGTTGACTTTGGGGACGCCGGTCTCATCCTCCAGGGTAAGAACATCGCCGGATACAGACCACTTGCCTGCACCGATATAGCTGCTTAACCCCCCTTCATAGTAGGTGAAGGAGCCGTCCGCCCGGAGGGTGATGGTAAAATCACCTCCGAACCCATCCCCCTCATAGAGGTAGAGCCCGGCGGGGGAGAACTGACCCCCGGATGTTTCATAGCCTTCTTTCGTATACTGAACCTGGTTGCATATAATGTCGATCATCAAAGTATCTTGGGCGGCCATGCAGGCATCTTTGGACACATAGAAGGTAAACTTGGCGTCGGGGCCGTAACCGCGCAGGCTAAGGGCGTCTGGGTAGGTGGTGGTCCCGTCTTTGAGGATCTTGCTTCTCAAAAGGATCTGGGGGCTGACGGAGGAATCTTCTGTGGCCTGCAGCGGGGTGACAAAACTGCCGTAGTTGGAGAAACGGTAGGAGCAGTCGAAGGTCATATACAGCAGCTCATCGCTCTCGTTGGAGAGCATTACATCGTGGAGATAGATGGTGGTGACGTCATCCTGCCAGACCACTACCTGGCCGTCGGCAAAGGTGTGGCCCTCGCCAGTATAGCAGTCGTCAGTCAGGGCGGATTTGGGGATGGTCAGGGTCAGATCCACCTGCTTTTGACTCAGAACCTCATAGCCGTCCTGAGTTAAGACATCGTAAACGGTGGGCTCCTTGGGGCTGGTCAGAAAGCAGAGAGCGGCAGCCCCGCAGGCAATCAGGGCGATAACCACGATCCAGAAAGCGGGCTTTTTGTAGTGCATCACCGCCTTCACCCGGCTCTTTACCCCCGCTTCTCCAAAGGCCAGGGGGCAGGGCGCCACGGGCCGGCGGCGGATGCTACAATTCAGCAGGGCGGTGGAATAACCCCGCCGCTCCTCCTGGTTCAAAGCCCGGACGGCCTTCTCGTCGCAGGCTCCCTCCAGATCCCGGCAGAACAGCAGATAGGCCACCCACATCAGGGGATTGAACCAGTAGATTGCAAGCAGTACAAAGCCCAGCAGCTTCCACCAGTGATCCAGACGGCGGATATGGGCCCGTTCGTGGGTCAGTACATAGGTCAGGTCCTGCTCCGGAATGTGGTAAGGCAGATAGATGACCGGGCGGAACAGCCCCAGTACAAAGGGGGAACCCACCTGCTCACTCTGCCGGATGTTGTCCTCCAGCAGGGTGGCGGTGGCCAGCCGCCGCTTCAACAGCAGCCAGCTGATCAGCGCATAGAGCAGCAGAACCACCATTCCCGCCAGCCAGATCTGGGACAACAGGAAGGACCAGACCTGGGTGGGATTGACGCTGGCTCCTGCAGCCGGCGCCAGGGCTTCTTGCAGGATGGGATTAACAGCACTGTTGACGGCAGGGATGCCGCTTTGGATCTGAGGCGTGGCGGTGTGGAGGATCTCCCGGGGCAGAGGGTGGGTACTGGGGACCAGACTGAAAGGGCTTTCCAGGGAAAAGGGAAACATCAGGCGAAGGGCCACCAGGCCCCAGAGCAGGCAGAAGCTCCACCTGGGAGCTTTCCGCAGGAGCAGTCTCAGCACCAGAACAGCCAGCACCAGCCAGCTGGCGGTGAGGCTGAGGTTGACCAGGGTCAGGAACAGCTCTTCCATGGCAGGACCTCCTTATTTTTCGATGATGCGGCGGATTTCCTCTACCTCTTTCTCAGTCAGAGACTGCCTGCGGGCGAAGGCAGCCAAAAAGGCGGGCAGGGAGCCCTGGAACTTCTTCTCCATCAGTTCGTCCAGCTCGGACACCTGGGCGTCCTCCCTGGAGATCAGGGCGGTCACCAGCCCGTCCTGATTTTTCAGCACGCCCCGTTCCCCCAACCGCTTGA
This sequence comes from Flavonifractor sp. An9, assembly GCF_002161245.1. Taxonomy (NCBI): domain Bacteria; kingdom Bacillati; phylum Bacillota; class Clostridia; order Eubacteriales; family Oscillospiraceae; genus Flavonifractor; species Flavonifractor sp. An9. Next base: position 25,103 of record NZ_NFHC01000004.1, on the reverse strand, counting down.
TGACGGTGTAGGTGGTGGTGCGTTTCCAGCCCAGCTGGGCCTGACACAGCTTTACCAATTCTGTGGTCGTTACCGGTTCGTGCTCCCAGAGAATGAGACAGAACCGGTATTCGCTTTCAAAGATTTTGGGCGTCTCCATAGGGACCTCCTTTGTCTAATGGGATAGACTTCTTGCTTGTAGTCTATCTTATTAGACAGGCTTTGTCAAGGACATAAAAAAATTCCTGTGTTCCAAAGAGGAACACAGGAATTTTGGATTCAAACTCAGGCCAGCTGAGCCTTCGCCATCTCGGTCAGAGCGGTGAAAGCGGCCTTGTCGTTGACAGCCAGCTCGGCCAGCATCTTGCGGTTGATCTCCACACCAGCCTTCTTCAGGCCGTTCATAAAGGTGGAGTAGTTCATGCCGTTCATCTTGCAGGCGGCGGAGATACGGGTGATCCACAGAGAGCGGAAGTCACGCTTCTTCAGCCGACGGCCAGTGTAGGCGTAGGTCAGGGACTTCATGACCTGCTCGTTGGCCATCTTGAAGTGCTTGCTCTTGGCGCCCCAGTAGCCCTTGGCCAACTTGAGGATCTTATTTCTTCTCTTGCGCGTCATCATCGCGCCTTTAACTCTAGCCATTGTAAAAAGCCTCCTATGTTAAGGTAAAATCGGAATTATCTTATTTGTAGGGGATCATGCGCTTGATGGCGGGCTCGTTGGTCTTGTCCGCATAAGCGCCGGCGCGGAGGCCTCTCTTACGCTTGGTGTCCTTGCCGTGGCCGTTGAGCAGGTGGGACTTGAACGCATGGGCGCGCTTGACCTTGCCGGACTTGGTCAGGCTGAATCTCTTCTTCGCGCCGGAGTGAGTTTTCAGTTTAGGCATGGTGGTTAACTCCTTTGTCTTTGGATTTCAGGGGATTGCTCAGGATTTCTTGCCGTCCTTGGCAACCTTGGGAGAGAGGAACATGGACATATGCCGTCCGTCCAGCTTGGGGTCCTTATCCAACGCGGCCACCTCGCTGCACTGTTCCGCAAACTTGAGCAGCAGGCCCTTGCCGATATCGGTGTGGGCCATTTCGCGGCCGCGGAAGCGGACGGTGACCTTCACCCGATTGCCCTGGCTCAGGAACTTCTGGGCGTTACGGAGCTTGACGTTAAAATCGTTCACGTCAATGCCCGGCGACATACGGACTTCCTTGATCTCCACGACGTGCTGATTTTTCCGGGCCTCTTTTTCCCGCTTGGTCTGCTCGAACTTGTACTTGCCATAGTCCATGAGCTTGCACACGGGGGGCACGGCGTTGGGAGAGATCTTCACCAGGTCCAGGTTCTGCTCGATGGCGCGCTCCAGCGCCTCACGGGCGGACATGATACCCAGCTGCTCGCCGCTGTCGGAAACGAGCCGGACTTCTTTGTCGCGGATCTCTTCGTTGATCTGATGACCCTGTTTGCTGATACGAAAGCACCTCCAATTCTTTGCTGCATACAAAAACGCGGTTACCGCATTCCGGTACCCGCGCCACAACAGAACAGCCACGCCGAACATACGGCGCGCCGCTGACCATGTTGACCTCTTTGCTGATGCTGGAGGTGAGGACGGAGGTACCTTCCTGCTTTATTTTGCCCAAACAGTATATCAAAGGAATGATACAATGTCAAGTAGAAAACGGAAGAAAAAATCCAGACTATTTTTTGCTTTCCTTTTCGTTAGAATTATGGCAGAATGGGGGCAAGGAGGGAGTATTATGGTGCATCATGGCCTGAAACGGCTCTTTTTAACAGTCCTGACCCTTATTTTGTTGATCTCCGTCTGTCCGGCCTGGGGAGCGGTGGAGAACAGCCACGACGCAGTGATTCTGTTCACCCACGATACCCATGACCATTTTTATCCTGCGCCCTCGGAAGATGGCGGGGAATATGGTGGCTATACCCGGCTGGCGACCCTTCTTGCGCTGGAACGGGTAAAATATCCCGATGCCATCACGGTGGATGGCGGCGACTTTTCCATGGGAACGCTGTTTCAGACCATCTATGCCACCCAGGCGCCGGAGCTGAAGGCACTGGGGGCTATGGGATATGATGTGACCACCCTGGGCAACCATGAGTTTGACTACCGTGCCTCGGGCCTGGCCCAAATGCTGGAGACGGCAGCCGCCAGCGGCAGTCAGGTGCCTGCCATTGTGCAGTCCAACGGCACGGTGCTGGACGGGGAAGGCGCCGAGGAATTGCGGGCCGCTATGGAGGCCTATGGAGTGCAGGACCATATGATCCTCACCCGGGGTGGCATCAACTACGGTATTTTTGGCCTGATGGGGGAGGACGCGGATGCCTGCGCTCCCATGTCGGGCATGGAATTTGAGCCTGTGGCCGATGCTGCCCGGCGAGAGGTGGCGGCCCTGGAGGAGGAACTGGCCCAGCTGGAAGGTCCCTCTGTGATTGTGTGTCTCTCCCACACCGGCACCGATGGTGGAAAAGGGGAGGACTATGAGCTGGCTAAGGCGGTGGACGGCATCGACGTGATCATCTCCGGCCACACCCACTCCACCCTGGAGGAGCCGATTCAGGTCAATGATACCCTGATTGTTTCCTGCGGAGAGTATACCACCAATCTGGGTGTGCTGGCTCTGGAGCTGGACGATGCCGGTACTGTCACGGACTATGATTACCGGCTGGTGCCGGTGGACGAGACAGTAACGGCTAATACTGAGATGGAGCGGTTGGCCCAGTCCTTCCAGCCCATCATCGAGGAGGAGTACCTCTCCCAGTTCGGACTGACCTTCGATCAGGTGCTGGCCCGGTCGGAGTTTGACTTCACCCCAATCTCCCAGTTTGGCAAGGAGCATAAAGAGGATACTTTGGGCAATCTCATTGCCGACTCCTATATCTATGCCGTGCAGCAGGCAGAGGGGGAGGACTATGTGCCGGTGGATTTCGCCGTGGTGGCAGCGGGCGTGATCCGGGAGTCCTTCTCTGCGGGAGAGATTACCACATCGGATGTGTTTAACGTCTCCTCTCTGGGCTCCGGTGCCGACGGCACCCCAGGCTATCCGCTGATCTCGGTGTGGGTCACCGGCCGGGAACTGCGGGATGCCTTTGAGGTGGACGCGTCTGTGACCGGCTTGATGCCCGCCGCCCAGATCTATGGTTCGGGAATGACCTGGACCTGGAACCCCTATCGGATCATCCTCAATCGGGTAAATGACTATGCCCAGGTGCTGCCTGACGGTACTACCGTGCCGCTGGAGGATGACAAGCTCTACCGAGTGGTGACCGGATTGTATACCGGACAGATGCTGGGTACCGTCAATGACCAGTCCTTTGGTATTCTGACCATAACGCCCAAGGATGCCCAAGGTAACCCGGTGACCAATTTTGAGGACCAGATCATTTATACCCCAAATGGCTCGGAACTGAAGGAGTGGTATGCGCTGGCCACTTACCTCCAGTCCATGGGTACGGTGGACCAGCGTTATGCCGCACCAGAGGGACGGAAGGTGGAGGAGGCGTCCCTGAATCCGGTGAGCCTGCTGAAAGGGCTGAACCTGGTAGGCTGGATCGCTCTTGTAGTCTGCCTTGTAGTGCTGGCTCTGATCGTATTTATTGTCTACCGGATTGCCACCAGAGGACGCCGCCGCCGTTATGGAGGACAAAAGGGACGTGGTTACCACCGCTATCGTGGATAAAGGAATCAGGGCCTGCCGCAACAAGCGGCAGGCCCTGATGGTTATGACTCTGCATTTTTGTGGGAGACAGGCAGGGGAGCAATGGAACCTACGCACCGATTGATGGGAGTGCCCAGGTTGTGGAATTTTTCCTCATAGTCGGTCATGACGCCGCAGATACCATTGGCATGGAGATCACGGGTGACCTGAGAGAGCTGGAACCCAACCTTGGGGAATTGGAACAGGGACCACTCAAACAGGTCATGGTTGTCTGTCTTGAAGTGGATCTCACCCTTCCGGGAAAGGACCTGACGGTAGCGCAGAAGAAAATCAGGATGGGTCAGGCGGCGCTTGGCGTGCCGGTTGCCAGGCCAGGGATCACAGAAATTGATATAGATGCGATCCACCTCGCTGGGGGCGAAGAGTTCGGTCAGGCCGGCGGCGTCGCCGTCGATAAAGAAGACATTGTGCAGATCCATGGCGCACACCCGCTCCATGGCGATGACCATAGCGTCAGGCACCCGTTCCACCGCAATGTAGAGGGCCTGAGGATTTTGTGCGGCGGTCTCGGCAGTAAAACGGCCCTTACCGCAGCCCAGTTCCAGGTAGAGAACGCTTGCCTGGGGCATCAGGCTCATCCAGCGGCCCCGCAGGGCGGCAGGATCAGAGATCAGAACACGGGCACACCGCTCCATCCGGGGGGCCAGGTTGGGCTTTTTTCTCATTCGCATCGATTTATTCACCTCACAAAGGGCATCATAACATATTTGATTGGATACTTGCAATCCTTGGCGGCATATATTATAATGATACCTGTTATGCAGGTAAACCACATATCCGGGTGTAGCGAAGGTGGTATCGCGCTTGATTTGGGAGGAGACGCCCAGCAACCTCACAACTTCATATCCGGGTGTAGCGCAGTTGGTAGCGCGCCTGCTTTGGGAGCAGGATGCCGCAGGTTCGAATCCTGTCACTCGGACCACCTTTCTTAGAAAAACCGCTTTTTTAGGCGGTTTTTCTGCGTTTTTGGTTCGATTTTTGCAGTTTCGACGATTGCTGTTTTGCTGTGGCTCCAGGGACGGAACAGCGGTGGGGGCCTGAGTGAGCGTAGCGGCAGAAATAGATAAATCCCTAACCCATCCCTATCTCCGTGCAGCTCCTGTAGTACGGGCATTGTTAAAAGGCCCCCATAGTTGCACCTATCCAGACTGCAAATCAAAAATTCTAAACGGAAAAGGCTGGTCAAAAATAAGGCAGCATGCTATACTGGCAACATCTGAAATCGGCTCTCGGAGGTGAGCCACACAAAAAGAGAGGGAGTTAGAGATGATAGTTTTCATCGCAATTGTTGTTGCCATTGTGGCATTCAAGATTATGCGGAAGAAGCAGTACGAGAATCTTGAAGCCGAGGCATTACTTTCCTTGGGCTTTTCAAGCTGGAATATTATTTCCTATGTTGACGAGTATGTCACTGTAAAGAGCCGGCAAACCCTGGAGAAGTATGATGATATAAAGTTCTTCAAGGAGAATAAGGAGAAGCTACCCCGTGCAGAAGCAATGATACAGCGCAAGAGTGAGATTTCTTCTCGCCTGACACAGTTTCTCCAAAGCAACGAACTTCAATCGCGTCCTCAGTACAAGAAACTGAAAAAGCAGGTTGAAGAGGTTCTGAATAATGCTGCCTCTTACCGCATCAGAGTCAGCTATATATCCTCCGCCGGCAACAACCTTGGTTCTAAGGATATCCATGTCGGGCAGTATCGAATCGACAGCTTCAAGAAAGACCCTTCTTTGTTGATGGGGAAAACCGAGTACAACAAATTCCTTAAGGAGCAGCAAAAAGAAGCTCTTGCCCAGAAGCAGCATGATTTTTACAACCAGGTCAATGCCATCATTGACTATGCCAACAACAACCGCGACTCTCTGATTATCAAAGGAAGCCAGGAACAGCTGGATAGCTTAATTGGACAGCTGTTCGACCGCACGGTAAACAGCATTAAGAAAATTAAATCCCTTGACAGCGAGGAATGGGGCCTTATTGAAGACTTCATAACTCGCCTCAAAGCGGATATCGAGAGGATTGTTGCTTCAAATCAGCGTATCCTTGATTATTATGCGTCCCCTGACTTCCAAAAGATTAAGGAGACTTGTGAAGTGCTTATGAGTTCTCAACGAGAATTCAACGAGTACATCAATGAGAAAGTTCATTCTATTTCCGAGCTCTTTGGAACTCGGGTCGTCCGCAATGAGACGGTAAACGAGGATGAATACAACTACATCCGGCCATATAAGAAGACCATCACCCCCTTCACTGCGGAAGTGTCTGCCACTGTTTTTGCCAGTGCTGAGAACAATCCTCTTGACTATATCGTCAAGAACTTCTACCCCAACAAAAGTGCGTATCCTGACCAGATTCAGAAGCTCTATCATCTGGTTGAGGAGCTCCAGACTCTGCGAGAGGCAAAGCAGATTATTGAAAACTATAAGGCTGATTATCAGCAGTATCTTGGCGATGTCCCGGCGTATGTCATGGAAAATGATGAAGCAGGATTTTACTCCCGCTTGGGCTTTGCAAACATTGACGAGAGTGTCCTGACCGTTGAGTATAAGTTTGCCTATACTTCCGGCGGCGGAATGGCCCAGCGCTCCTTTACCGTTCCTATGACAGAAGAAACGATTGCTGAGCTGATTAAAACTCTTGAGAGCAAACTCACAGCAAGTGCCTTTGCTAAAGAGCAGCGCACCATGATGACCAAGAAACTGCGGGAAGCCATCAAGACCCGCGACGATTTCACCTGTTGCAACTGTGGCAATTCCACCCACAAAGAGCCCAACCTCCTGTTGGAGATTGACCATATCATCCCCGTCTCAAAGGGTGGCCGCACGGAAGAGGCAAATCTGCAGACTCTGTGCTGGAAGTGCAACCGTACAAAGAGCAATAAGATTCTTGCGTAAACGACAAAAGAGCGGGTGGCCACCCGCTCTTTCCTTTTATTCTGTGCGTAGAGTCTTATTTGTCATTAGTAATGCAAACGCCTCACTCTGTGAAACATTGCTTTTCTGCGCAACAAAACAGATGCCCAAGGGACTCGGTGCTGTCCCTTGGGCTTCAATTCTTTCACCCTACTCTCTCGAACGGTATCACCTTACACCGGCTCTCCTCCGGCGGGTCGGGAGGCTCCGGTTCCGGTTTGGCCGTGGCCGTTTCCATGAAGCCGCCAATCTTCTCCGCCGCACCTCTCTGCATATCGTTGGTGATGTGCGTATAGGTGTCCAGGGTGAACCCAGCGCTGTAGTGGCCCAGCATGCTGGACAATGTCTTCACATCCACGCCGCTGGAGAGTGCCATGGTGGCGAAAGTATGCCCTTACGGTATAATTACGACAAACCGGAAAAGCCCCGTAGGATCAAGGGTTTTGAGGTTTTCAGTCTGGTTTTTCATCCTTTTCCAAACCGAAAAATCATACTGAAATAAGTCGAATTATAGGAGGTGTTTCATTAACGACAAATGAATAGCAGAAAGGAACTCAAAGCCTTTTGATTTCAAACACAGTAGAATATTGGATTTATGCGAAGCCGTCACTTGTTTCAAGTGGCGGCTTTTGTCATTTCCAGGACTGCTGTGCAGGCACATGACAACACCAATCAGAAACGAGGTGATTGTTATGAACACGCAAATCATCGCCATCGCCAACCAGAAAGGCGGCGTTGGCAAGACAACCACCTGCGCGAACCTGGGGATTGGGCTGGCGCAGGCCGGAAAGAAAGTGCTGCTGATCGATGGGGACCCGCAAGGCAGCCTGACCATCAGCCTAGGCCACCCCCAGCCGGACAAGCTGCCCTTTACCCTGTCCGACGCAATGGGCCGTATCCTGATGGACGAGCCGCTGCGCCCCGGCGAGGGTATCCTGCACCACCCGGAAGGCGTTGACCTGATGCCTGCCGACATCCAGCTCTCCGGCATGGAGGTCTCCCTGGTGAACGCCATGAGCCGAGAGACCATTCTGAGGCAGTATCTGGACACGCTCAAGGGGCAGTATTCCCATATTCTAATTGACTGCCAGCCCTCCCTGGGTATGCTCACGGTCAATGCCCTGGCCGCCGCCAACAGGGTCATAATCCCCGTCCAGGCAGAGTATCTGCCCGCCAAGGGCCTGGAACAGCTGCTCCAGACGGTCAATAAGGTGAAGCGGCAGATCAATGCCAAGCTCCAGATTGACGGCATATTGCTGACGATGGTGGACAACCGCACCAACTTCGCCAAGGAGATCGCCGCCCTGCTGCGGGAGACCTACGGCAGCAAAATCAAGGTGTTCGGCACCGAGATTCCCCATTCCGTCCGGGCAAAGGAAATTAGCGCCGAGGGCAAAAGCATTTTTGCCCATGACCCCAATGGCAAGGTTGCCGAGGGGTATAAAAATCTGACCAAGGAGGTGATAAAACTTGAAAAGCAGCGCGAAAAAAGTAGAGCTGGCTCTATACGATGACTTGTTTTCCACCGAGGAAAGCCGCCAGGATGCCAAGCTGGAAAAAGTACGGGAGATCCCGCTGTCTGAGCTGCATCCTTTCAAGAACCATCCCTTCAAAGTCAAGGATGACGAGGCTATGCTGGAGACCGCCGACAGTGTGCGGCAGTACGGTATTCTGGTTCCGGCGATTGCCCGGCCGGACCCGGAGGGCGGATATGAGCTGGTAGCCGGACACAGGCGGCACAGGGCCAGTGAACTGGCTGAGAAAGAAACCATGCCTGTCATTGTCCGAGACCTGGACGATGATGCCGCCACCATCATCATGGTGGACAGCAACTTACAGCGGGAAAGTCTGCTCCCCAGCGAGCGAGCCTTTGCCTACAAAATGAAGCTGGAAGCAATGAAGCATCAAGGTGCGCGTGGCGATTTAACTTCGTCCCAAGTTGGGACGAAGTTGCGGGCAGATGAATTGTTGGCGCAGCAGGCCGGTTCGAGTAGGAACCAGGTGCAACGCTATATCCGTCTGACAGAGCTGATCCCTGAACTGCTGGATATGGTCGATGAACGAAAAATCGCTTTCAACCCGGCTTATGAGCTGTCCTTTCTCAAAAAAGAGGAACAGCGGGACTTGCTGGACGCGATGGACAGCGAACAGTCTACCCCTTCTCTCTCCCAGGCACAGCGGCTCAAAAAATACAGCCAGGAAGGGCATCTGACCCTCGATATGATGCGCGTCATCATGGGCGAAGAAAAGAAAAGCGATCTGGACCGGGTAACTTTCACATCCGACACCCTGCGGAAGTATTTTCCCAAGAGCTACACGCCCCAGCGGATGCAGGAAACCATTATCAAACTGTTGGAGGCGTGGCAGAAGAAGCGCCAGAGAGACCAGGAACGATGAAAGGAGCCGCCTATGAGGGATATTTCAGCCCGTGAGCTGAAAGGACACAACATTCTCGCCGTGGAGCGTTTTCAGGACAACACCCGCTGGATGATCGAGTTTTCTGTTCAGCGTCCCTGTTCCTACGGCAGCCCCGGCGATGAAATGCGGCTGTTTCTCACGGAGGACGGGTATCAGGCCGCTCTTCACAGCCAGAAGCGCCGGGAAATCAAAATCAAGCGGTATGCCCGTATCATTGAGGGCCATGTCCTCGACTTCAAGCCGGACAAGCGCCGCCACCCGTAACCCCATCATCACTACGAAAGGAAAGGAATGAATATGTGTACTGTCCAGAGCATCAAAGATGCCATCCGGGAAAACTGTCAGTCCCAGCATGATATGGAATCTACCGACATTGACCAGGTTTTGCAGACCCTCCCGTTTTCGGAGCATGATTCGCCGTTCAGTCAGTCGCCGAAGCATAAGCGTCCCTACCGGCCCTGGCAGAACAACAAAAACAGCTGAAAGCCACAGTCTTTTTACGAAAGATTGTGGCTTTTTTCATGCCCTGAAACAAGAAAGGAGTGAGGTCAATGGCCGTATTTCGCATTGAGCGAACCAGAGATTATACCGTGATGAGCAACCATCACCTGCGAAACGAAAAATTGTCCCTCAAGGCCAAGGGACTGCTTTCCATGATGCTGTCCTTGCCGGAGGATTGGAACTATACCACCAGAGGACTTGCGAAAATCTGCAAGGAGGGCGTAGACGCCATCGGCGGTGCGCTGCGCGAGCTGGAAACTGCCGGGTACATTGTCCGCCATCAGCTGCGGGACCGGCAGGGCCGGATCAGCGACACCGAGTATGTCATCTACGAGCAGCCACAGCCGAAGAACCCGGATACGCCCCAGCCGGATACGGCTTCACCAGATACGGAAAACCCAGATATGGTGAAACCGGATACGGAAAAGCCCGCAGAATTAAATATAGAGAAATCAAATACTCAAAAATCAATTACTCATAGATCAAGTACCGATTCCATTCCCTTCCGGGAAACAGCGGCGGCAAGACCGCCGGAACGGAAAGGAAGGGATGCGATGCCTGTCTCAGAGATAGAAAATTATCGGGATTTGATTCTGGAGAACATCGAGTATGACTATCTGTGCCGAGAGTTTGACACCTATCGGGAGGACCTGGACGAGATTGTGGAGCTGATGGTGGAGACCGTCTGCGCCAAACGGAAAACCACCCGGATTGCTGGCAGCGACTTTCCACACGAGATCGTGCGCTCCCGGTTTTTGAAGCTGACCAGTGAGCATATCCGGTTTGTTATGGACTGTATGCAGAAAAACACCACCGAGGTCCGCAACATGAAGCAATACCTGCTGACCGTCTTGTTCAATGCGCCCACCACCATCAGCAATTATTACACCGCACAAGTGAATCACGATATGAACGCAGGCGGCTGGTAAGAGCCGCCTTTTCTCATGCCAAAGGAGGAACAACATGAACCAGATGGAAATTTTTAAGAACCCGGAGTTTGGAGCCATCCGCGCCGTAGAGATTGATGGCGAACCCTGGCTGGTGGGCAAGGACGTATCCCTGGCGCTGGGGTACACCAATCCGCAGAAAGCGATTCGGGACCATGTGGATGCAGAAGATCGGACGGTGAACGATTCGTTCACCGTCAACGGAACCGCCATCACGCTCATCAACGAGAGCGGCCTCTATTCCCTGGTGCTGTCCAGTAAGCTCCCCAAAGCAAAGCAGTTTCGCCGGTGGGTCACGTCTGAGGTGCTGCCCACCATCCGCAAGCACGGAGCTTACATGACCAGGGAAAAGCTGTGGGAAGTGGCCACTTCCCCGGAGGCGCTGCTGAAGCTCTGCTCCGAACTGTTGGCTGAGCGTGAAGAAAATGCGGTGCTGCGGGAGGAAAACGCTCTGTTGGAAGGCAAGGCCGCCTTTTTTGACCTGTTCATCGACATGAAGCATAGCACCAATCTCCGCACCACTGCCAAAGAGCTGCTTGTGCCGGAGCGCCGATTTGTCCGGTTCCTGCTGGAACAGCGGTTTGTCTATCGCACGGCATCCGGGAATGTACTTCCCTATGCAAAGCCCTCCAACGACGGCCTGTTCTGTGTCAAAGACTACTGCAACCACGGACACATCGGCTCCTACACGCTGGTAACGCCCCAGGGCAAGCTGTATTTTGCTCAGCTGCGTGACAGCATCCTGCTGATGATATGATGACCCGTTATCTTTTGAGGCGGCTGGTGGTCCCGCCTTAGTATCAAGCACCACCCCCTGCTAAATCCCACAAAAGGAGGCGATAACAATGCAGGAAGAAGTGGAAAACAGGACTTTGACGCTGGTAGTCAGCGGTTCCAAGTTCACCGGACGGCTGCTGAAAGCTGCTATTACCAAGTACCTTGCTCACCGCAAGGAAAAGAAGCTGCAAAAGCAGAAAAGCCGGGATGCTCCCGTGATTCCCCACGGCAAGCAAACGGTGAAACAGCTGATTGGTCAGAACCAGGGCGTGTCCAACATCGAGATCACCGACCCCTCCATCAAGGAGTTTGAGAAGATTGCCCGGAAGTATGGTGTGGACTATGCAGTGAAGAAAGACCGCAGCAGCTCCCCGCCCAAGTACCTGATCTTTTTCAAGGGGCGGGATGCGGATGCCCTGACCTCAGCCTTTACTGAGTACACCAACAAAATGATTAAGAAGGCGCAGAAAGCGCAGAACACCGAGCGCCCGTCTGTGCTGGAAAAGCTCAATCAGTTCAAAGAACTGGTCAAAAATGCCGTGGTGGATCGCATCAAGCGAAAGGAGCTGGAACGATGAACAAGCAGCTTGACATCAAAAAGCTCCTTTTGCTGAATATGCCCTACATCCTGATGGGGCTGTTCGCCACCAACTTTGGAGAAGCATGGCGGATGGCCGTGGGTGCAGATGCTTCGGCAAAAATGCTCTCGTTCTTCTCCACGCTGCCGGTGGCGCTGGCCAGCTGGTGGCCCAGCCTGCACCCGCTCGACCTGGTGGTGGGCTTGTGCTGCGGCGGTGGCCTGCGGCTTGCTGTCTATCTCAAAAGCAAGAACGCCAAGAAGTACCGGCATGGCATGGAGTACGGCTCCGCCCGCTGGGGAACCCATGAGGATATTGCACCCTACATTGACCCGGTGTTCCAGAACAATGTGATTCTGACCAAAACCGAGAGCCTGACCATGAACAGTCGCCCCAAGGACCCCAAGACGGCGCGAAACAAAAATGTACTGGTAATTGGCGGCTCCGGTTCCGGAAAAACCCGGTTCTGGCTGAAACCGAACCTGATGCAGATGCACTCGTCCTATGTGGTAACAGACCCCAAGGGCACCATCCTGGTGGAGTGCGGTAAAATGCTCCAGCGCGGCACACCCAAACTGGGCAAGGACGGCAAGCCCATGAAGGATAAGCACGGCAAGGTCATCTATGAGCCGTACCGGATTAAGGTCCTCAATACCATAAACTTCAAGAAGTCCATGCACTATAACCCCTTTGCCTACATCCACTCCGAAAAGGACATCTTGAAACTGGTTACGACGCTGATTGCCAACACCAAGGGCGAGGGCAAGGCCGGGGACGATTTCTGGGTCAAGGCAGAAACGCTGCTGTACTGCGCCCTCATCGGGTATATCCACTACGAGGCCCCGGTGGAGGAACAGAATTTCTCCACCCTCATCGAGTTCATCAACGCGATGGAGGTCCGGGAGGATGACGAGGAGTTCAAGAACCCCGTAGACCTGATGTTTGACGCGCTGGAGGCGGAGAAGCCCAACCATTTCGCAGTCCGCCAGTACAAAAAGTACAAGCTGGCAGCTGGCAAAACCGCAAAATCCATCCTGATTTCCTGCGGTGCGCGCCTTGCCGTGTTCGATATTGCGGAGCTGCGGGAGGTCACTTCCTACGACGAGCTGGAGCTGGACACCCTGGGAGACCGGAAAACCGCCCTGTTCCTCATTATGAGCGACACGGACGATAGCTTTAACTTCCTGATCTCCATGTGCTACACTCAGCTTTTCAATCTTTTGTGTGAAAAAGCCGACGATGTGTACGGTGGGCGGCTGCCGGTCCATGTGCGGTGCCTCATTGACGAGTGCGCCAACATCGGCCAGATTCCCAAATTGGAAAAACTGGTCGCCACCATCCGAAGCCGTGAGATTTCCGCCTGTCTGGTATTGCAGGCGCAGTCCCAGCTGAAAGCCATCTACAAGGACAACGCCGATACCATCATCGGCAACATGGATATCCCTAACTACAACTCAGATTCTGTCCGGGGCGGCTATGCAGTAAACAGCCACCCTGCTGTTCTGAACGGATTCATTGATCTGGTGAGGGAAGAACAGCAGCGTAGCTGCACCAAGGATGAAAAGGCAGGGCTGCCTCGGACTTCGGTACGAGAAAAGCTCAAGAAAGAACCGCCGATCCGAAAGGCCGCCGCCCCGAAAAAGCAAGAGCAGCAGCGATGAACAGTCCAAAGCGTGAACGAAATATTCAGGTGAATTTCCGTGTCACCTCGGAGGAGCTGGCGCTGATTGAGCAGAAAATGTCCCAAGTTGGGACGAAGAACCGGGAAGCCTATCTGCGGAAGATGGCCCTAGACGGTTATGTGGTGCAGCTGGACCTGCCGGAGCTGAAGGAACTGGTATCCCTGCTGCGCCGGAGCAGCAACAACCTGAACCAGCTCACTCGCCGAGTGCATGAGACCGGGCGTGTTTACGACGCTGACCTGGAAGATATAGCCCAGCGGCAGGAACAGCTATGGGAGGGCGTGAGAGAAATCCTGACCCAGCTCTCTAAACTTTCGTAACAGGGATAAACACCCCATCTGCGGAGGGAGGAACGGCGTTCTTTTCGCCGCGCCTTCCTCCGCTTTTTCTTTTGCCCGCATCCTTGCTGTTTGACAGAAAATATTTCATAATAGAATTAGAATAAAGCTGGAGGTGACAATTCCGTGGGAACGATATTGGGGTTGTTAAAGCTGATTTTGAAAATCGTGACTGCGCCGGTGGTGCTTCTTCTTACGCTGGCCATCTGGATTTGCGTGGGGCTGGTCTATGTATCCGGCTTGGTGCTGGGGCTGCTCAGTACGGTAATCGCCCTACTGGGCGTGGCTGTCTTGGTGACATACTCCCCGCAGAACGGCCTTATTTTGCTGGTGATTGCGTTTCTCATAAGCCCCTTTGGGCTGCCGAAGCTGGCCTTTTGGCTGCTGGGCAAAGTCCAGGATTTGAAATATGCAATTCAGGATTTGGTTTACGGCTAAAAAGACACCCTCTCCCATTGGCGGAGAGGGTGTTCAGCTTATGATAAGACCTCCGGCGAAGCTCGTCGGAGGTCTTATGGTTCCAGATTATCTTCCTTGAAAAGTGGCGAAGCAAAAAAGGTGTCTATTCCAATTCCCAGCCCCTGGCACATCTCATGGATGATTCGCAGCTTTACAGAATCGTAAGAACAGTTGATGATATTGCCAATGGTGGACTTGGGAACGCCGCTTTTCATATACAGCTGATACTGCGTCATCTTCCGCTCCTCCAGCAATTCTGAAAGGCGTCTGCTGACCGCCTGATTTAGCTTCAATCGCACTCACCGTCCCTGTCCCTGTACTAAAGTTATTATATGGGCAGGCGTGTGAAAATTAGTCCCTGTACCTGTACTAATGCCACTATTTGCGCTATGATGGGTCAGGGGGTGTTATCTATGACTGTAACCTTTTGTGGTCATGCACAGATCTCGCAGAGCGAGAAAATAGAGAAATGGTTATACGATGTTACGCAAAAACTGATTGAACAAGGGGCGACTACCTTTTACCTAGGCGGCTATGGAGCTTTTGACAGCTTGGCAGCATCTGTTCTAAGAATGCAGAAAAAGCAGCATCCGCAGATTGAGCTGATCCTTGTCTTAGCTTATCTAAACACCGGGAGAGACACTTCCGGTTACGACAGCACCGTGTATCCGCCGTTGGAAACTGTCCCGCGCCGTTTTGCGATTTCTCATAGGAACCGCTGGATGGTAGAATCCGCCGATGTGGTAGTAGCGTATGTCCTCCATGATTGGGGCGGAGCTGCCACAACGCTGCGGTGCGCCAGACAGAAAAAGAAACAGATTATTTCATACCGTGACGAAATGGGCAGCTGAGGCTGCCCATTTTTTGAAGGGAGGGAAACTTCATGGCAACCACACGCATCATGCCGCTGCACATCGGCAAGGGCCGGACCGAGAGCCGAGCCATCAGCAAGATTATCGACTATGTGGCCAACCCGCAAAAGACTGACCACGGCAGGCTTATCACCGGTTATGAGTGCGATAGCCGTGTAGCCGACGCCGAGTTCATGCTGGCTAAGCGCCAGTATATTGCCGCCACCGGACGGGTCCGTGGCGTGGACGATGTAATCGCCTACCATGTTCGCCAGTCCTTCTGTCCTGGGGAGATCACCCCGGAGGAAGCCAACCGGCTGGGCGTGGAATTTGCCAAGCGGTTCACCAAGGGCAAACACGCCTTTATCGTCTGTACCCACATTGACAAGGCCCATGTCCATAATCATATCATTTGGAGTTCGGTCAACCTGGACTGTGACCGGAAATTCCGCAACTTTTGGGGCAGCACAAAAGCCGTTCGTCGATTGAGCGACACCATCTGCATTGAGAACGGACTGTCCATTGTCGAGAACCCAAAGCCCCACGGCAAATGTCAATCTCACCGGACATCAGCTTCTGAGAAACCTCTTTCGTGTCCATTCCATTTTGCAGCGATAGGACGGCGCAGGTGTGCCGGAGATCAGCGAACCGAATGTGATCCAGCCCCGCCTCTCTGATGATCTCATTATGCATCCGGCGCACCATCTGGGGGGAGTAGGGCTTCTGCGTCGCCGGGCGCATGAACATGAGCGGACTTCCTGGGTGTTTGGCGTGTTCCAGGCGCAGGAGTTCAACCGCTTCCGGGGTCAGGCTGACGATTCTGGTGCCACCTTCGTACTCCACCAGTTCCCGCCGTTCCACCGAGCGGTTCTCCGAGATGGTCAGCGTCCGTTCCGCCACGTCCAGGTCATTCCACTTCAGCGCGATCAGTTCTCCCTGCCGAAGTCCCGCTGTCAGCGCCAGCAGGAACATGGGGAGGTGGCCCAGCCGTTCCGCCGCGTCCAGATAATCCTCCACTTCTGATGCCGTCAGTACATTGGCGCTGATCTTCTTGGGCTTGGAGTAGTGAAATGCTCGGGCGGGGTTATCCGCCATCAGCCCATCTCGGATCGCCTGATCCAGACATTGCTGGAGCAGCCGGTGGATGTGCCGCATGGTATGCTCCCCCAGCCCTGGGTATTCGGGGCTTTTCGGGCGGTGACCGCCAAAGCGCCTTCGCTCCTCCAGGAAATCTCCCACCTGCTCCACGGTCAATTCAGAGAGCAGGATCTCCCCAAGTCCGGGGAGAATGTGGTTCTTGAAGAGGTAGCCATGAGCTGCGTATGTGGTCGGACGGCTCTGGTTCTTGTCGTAGACCTCCTGCCAGCGGAGAATATAGTCTTTCAGCGTCATATCCCCACCTCCATGCACTGGCGCTGCAGGTTCCGGAAGGCCACCCACGGAAGCCTTGCTTGTTTTAGAATCCGCTTGTGCAGATAGTAAAACTCGTGGAGCTGGTACGGTGCTCCGGTCTTGGGGTTGAGAAACACATGGTAGCCGGTTTCCGGTATCTGTTCCAGAAGATGCTCCGCCCTGCTGTTGAGGGTCAGCAGGCGCTGTCCCTTGAGTATGTACCGGCAGCGGACATGAAAATCGGCCCACGACAAGGTGATGAGTTCACATTGTCGCAGACCGCTGGATAGTCCTGTGTAGATGAGAGGGAGTGCGCCCAGTTGTTCCGCCGCGTTCAGGTACCGCTGGAGCTGCCCCAGGCGCAAGGGAGCAGTTTTATACGCTTCTGCTTGTGGCTCCTGACAAAGCCGCACCGGATTGTAGGGGATACGCTGGTCGCGGGCCACTTCGTCCATGCAGCGCCGCAGGAGCAGATGGACGCACCAGACGCTTCTGGTGCTCAGTCCCTGGCTCCGCAGGCTATCATAGAAACTGGTGACGGTGCCTTCTGATAGCTCCGCCAGCCGGATATCCCCGATTCCGGGGAGGATGTGGCGGTAGATCAGGTTGCGGTATCCGCCCACGGTGCTGCCGCTCCATCTGCCCTGGTTCTCGCAGAACCAGCGGTCGCACCACTGGCCTACCGTGTAATTGTTCTCATTCTGCATATCGTCGCCTCCTTTTGGCAAACGAACAATATCACAGAAAGAGAGAAATAGCCACTGGAAAGAACGGAATTCTTTTGGAGTGGAAGCCTTAACTACATTCTAACGATGCTGAACTGCTGATATCATTTGTTGCAATTTGCCTTTTTTGATAGCAGATGATAAAATGTCTAACAAAAGGAGGTGCTGATATGCTCGGGCGAAAAGTGAACCACAAGGTTTTTGGATGTGGAACAATTACTGAACTCACAAGTGCGTATCTCACCGTCAATTTTGGGGATAGCGAAAAGAAATTTGTCTACCCGGATGCATTTGAAAAATACCTGACGAGTACAGATCCGGAACTTATGGAACAGGTTGATAAAGATATCCAATCCAAAAAATCTGCCCACTCAAATTCTGTTCTGTCTGCCAATCACCTATCTGCAACACCAACACAGCCGCAGATGCGGTCACAGAAGCATGCCAAAAAAGTAGAACGCTCTAATATAGCGTTCAAATGCAATTACTGTGATGGAGGGAAAGAGCAGAATCATATAGGATTCCAAGGCGTTTGTTCTGATTCTATATTAAGATTCAATATTGAGAAAGCCCGCCATGTTTGGTGTTCTTCCGAAGACTCTCCTTGTCGTTGGTACTTAGATGGGGAAATTACCAGAAAAGAATTGGAATCTATGATGAGTGGCGGCCATGGCCTGGATTCTGTCTGCTATGAGAGTCATATGCTGCGAGACTGGATGGCAAGCGCTGGGGTTGTCCAGACTGGGACCGACAAAGGAAAACCAATGCGTCTCTTGAAAGTACAGAAAAACAGTCTCGCGGTTTTGACCACACGAGAACCTAATGCCGCTTCAGACGAATCACGGTTTGTTTTTGCAGTATTCCTCGTTGATGAGAGTTATGAAGGTGATAACCGAGATGTAGGTTATGTAACGACAAATTCTGAATGGAAAATTGAACTTGTTCCAGCAGAAGCTCATAAAATACTTTTTTGGAACTATTACATCAACCGAAACGCTCCACAAAAAATAGTCTTTGGGTCTGGGCTTCATCGGTACTTAACTGACGAGCAGGCTGCGCAAATCTTACGGGACATCGTTACTGTCAAGAGCAATCAAAAGGAAAAGGAATTTGCCCAGCGATTTTTCGAGCACTTCTGTAAAATCAATGGCATCGATGCAAATGATGTTCCGCCTCCTAATGGTGCTCTGGTGAATAACAATTAATTTTCGAAAGTCTCATACGACTGAGATAGTGAACAAAAGATGTTATAAGAGCTTTATTCTTTGTTTATGCGGCGCAATTCCTGCGCCGCTCCTCTGAGGTGATTGGTCTGTCATCTCCCCCTCAAACCGGGCGGAACATCTTTTAATACACAGAATCCAATCCCACACAAATCCCAAAAGACGAAAGGTTTTCTTGAAACAAGCAGGTCAAAAGAGTGTCAAAGAGGAACTGCCGGAGCAGAGGAAAGGGCCAAAGAGGGCGATAGAGTTCCGGCTGAAGGTTCAGACACACATTTGGGATCAAGAGACCGGGCGTTCGAGTCGCCCCACTCGGACCAGTTTTCTCAGAAAAACCGTCTTATAGACGGTTTTTCTTTGTTTAGCGCTCAGATTGGGACGCATTGTATCATGGAAATCCCACCTGCTGAGATCTATGGATTTCAGCAGGTGGGATTTTTTCACCTATTGCTTTTGTCATATGTTAGATTTACTATATTAAAATCATAATGTTTTGTACTTCTCTCGGCTGGCTGGTACCAAAGGCTGCTTTGCCGCGGTAAAATAGCTGATTGACAGGGCTCCGGAACGGAGGCTATGCCATATTGCTTAGAGAAGCTTGAATATCAATTTGACCGAGGAAACATAACGTACTATCATTTATCGTGTACATTTACAAGCGCTCAGTAATATGCAAAGAGGAGAACTTGGATGAAGATTGTCTGTTTTGGCGATTCTAACACCTATGGCTATGATCCACGCTCTTGGTTGGGCGGGCGGTATGATGTGGATAGCCGGTGGGTGGATATCCTGGCCGCGGAAACCGGTTGGGAAGTCTGCAACATGGGAGAGAATGGTCGGGAGATTCCCAGGTCAGCGCCTGACCTTCCAGCAGACACCGGCCTGCTGATTTTCATGCTGGGTACCAACGATCTGCTCCAAGGATGCAGTCCTGAGCAGGCTGCCGGCAAACTGAAGCACGTCCTCTCCCAACTGTCGCTGAAACCGAATCAAATTTTGTTGATCGTACCGCCGCCCATGGCTCCGGGGCAGTGGGTGCCCAGTCAGCAGCTGATTGACCATTCCCGCACTTTTGCAGGGTGTTGCCGCAGACTTGCCCAGCAGCTTGGTATCCGCTTTGCCGATGCCGGGGAATGGAATATTTCCCTTGCTTATGATGGAGTCCATTTTACAGAGCAGGGCCACAGAGCCTTTGCAGCGAACCTTTTGGAGGTACTCAGATGAAACGAATTTTCTCGATCTGGGGCCGTTTTGCTCCCGGTACCAGTGCCTGCGCTGTATCAACGAATGCCCCCAGCAGGTGATCAGTCCACAACTGGGCGACGTCGCTACACCATCCGGGCGCATCTGCCCCGGAATGAGCAATGAGGTGATTCATCCATGCAAACAAAGCGAATGCCACGACATAAAAAATGGCTCATCGCTGGAGGAATCGTTCTTCTGATCCTGGCCATTCTGACGGGGCTATTTTTCTGGTATGTGTCCGACTATTATCCAGCGGACGAAACTGCCCTGGAGGTGATGTCCCAGGACAGCGGCATCACGGTACAGGATAATCTGACGATCTTATCCCCGACTTATCCCACGGACACCGCCATCATTTTCTATCCCGGCGCCAAAGTGGAGGCAGAGGCTTACCTGCCTTTGCTGGATCAAATCCGAGAGACTGGGGTCACCTGTATTTTGGTACATATGCCTTTTAACATGGCAATATTTGATGCCAATGCGGCAGAAGCCGTAATTGCCCGGTTTCCTGAGGTCCAGCACTGGTATATGGCTGGCCATTCTATGGGCGGCGCTATGGCATCCAAGTTTGCCGCGGACCATCCTGACCAGGTAGAAGGGCTTATTCTGATGGGTGCTTATATCTACGGCGATTATCCCGACGAAAAGACGCTCACCATCTACGGCTCCCTCAACCAGAGTGTGGAGGACCATATCGACTACACGGAGAACATTGTGGAGATCGAAGGGGGCAACCACGCTCAGTTCGGCAACTACGGACACCAGAAAGGCGATCCCCCGGCCACTATTTCCGCTCAGGAGCAGCAGGCTCAGACGGTAGCTGCCATAAAAGCGTTTCTGTGGCCGGCTGATGCTCAGAATTGAGGAGGGGCACCGGATGTTTTTCAAGAAAAAGCAGGAGAAGCGCACCTATGACCAGGAAAACCAGAAGCCGGTGATCCGCTCCAGCATCTGTACTGGGGAAAAGGTAGCAGGATTTCAGGACATCCACACCGGGAAGTTTACCGAGATCATGCTGATCCGCACCTCCGGCGACCTGGAGGAATTTTGCCGCCTCTATGGTATCGGTACGGATGAGATCTCTACGCACTATTGATTTTGAGCGAAAATACAGGGAGCTTCCCGGCAGAAAAGCAGAAATGCCTTGTCAGAATAGCGGTAAATAGAAAATGAGCATTTTACATTCCTGCGTGTCGGATTTACAATGAGGGCAGAAGATGCGTAAGGAGGTTGTTCGTATGAACGCATTGGTTGCTTATTTTTCCGCTACCGGCACTACCGCCAAAGCGGCAAAGGCTCTGGCAAACGCCGTGGGAGGGGAACTCTATGAGATCAAACCTGCTGTGCCCTACACCAGCGCCGATCTGAACTGGATGGACAAAGGTTCCCGCTCCAGCGTGGAGATGAAGGACACCCGCTCGCGCCCTGCTCTGGCCGACACCAACGCCCCGGTGGCAGAACACGATGTGATCTTCCTGGGCTTCCCCGTGTGGTGGTATGTGGCTCCCACCATTCTCAACACCTTCCTGGAGGCCTATGACTTCACCGGAAAAACCATTGTTCTCTTCGCCACCTCTGGCGGCAGTGGTTTGGGCAAGTCGGCGGCTGGGCTTCAGGTCAGCGCCCCCGGCGCCAAGATTCTGGATGGCCGGATGCTCAAGGGCCGCCTGAATGAGGCGGAGCTGAAGACCTGGGTGGACGGGCTGAAGCTGTAATACATCCCAAATGTTGAAAAAGTGGAGTGTCCCAATGGACACTCCACTTTTTATAGCTCTCTTTGAAGGTACACCATATCCACCAACTGAACACCGCACTCATAGATCGGGTGGTCATAGTGGGCGGTGAAAAAGTTCTTGACCAGGTGATGCCTGTAAAAGCCGCAGGATTCATAAAACGGAACGGTGGAGGGGCTGTCCCCGGTACCCACCTGCAGCACCGTATACTGTCCTGTGTAGGTTCGGATGAGGAAGTCCACCATGGCCTTCCCATACCCCCTGCCTTGACAGTCCGGTTTTACGGCAATGTTTTTCAGCTCCAGAACGCCATCACCCTCGTCGGTCACCACGCATTCAGCCTTGACACCGCCGTCTTCCAGCACATACATGGTCCCACGCTCCAGATAGCGGTCAATCATGTCCTCCTGTTCGTCCGCCAGCAACAGTAAATCCAGGTATCTCTTTTGATCTGTTTCCACTTTTCTGATTTCCATGGGATGGTCCACCTCTGCCGGGCAGTCTTGATTGGACTTATGATACCACAACTATGCGTACCGCTGCAATGCTCCGAGAAACATGACAGACAGTTGTCGCGTTCCTATGATATAATGCAGGAAAAGAGGGAAGGGGAGTCCTGTATGAAAATGGAGCGGCTCATCGGCATCCTGTCCATCCTGCTCCAGCGGGAAAAGGTCACCGCTCCGGAGCTGGCGGAGCAGTTTGAGGTATCCCGCCGGACCATTCAGCGGGACATCGAGTCTCTGTGCCGGGCGGGAATTCCCATCTCCACTGCCCAGGGCGCGGGCGGCGGCATCTCCATCATGGAGGGCTACCGGGTGGACCGCACTGTGCTCACCGATCCGGAGATGCAGGCAATCCTGGCAGGACTGCGGAGCCTGGACAGTGTCAGCGGCACCCGGCGCTATGCCCAGCTGATGGAAAAGCTGTCCGCGGGAACGGGCGGACTGGTACCCGGCGGTGCCCATATGCTCATTGACCTCTCCTCCTGGTACAAAACCAGCCTGCCGCCCAAGATTGAGCTCATTCAGGGAGCCATCGAGCAGCACTGCACCATCCACTTTATCTATTACTCCCCCAAAGGAGAATCGGTGCGCACCGTAGAGCCCTATTATCTGGTGTTTCACTGGTCCACCTGGTATGTGTGGGGCTGGTGCCGGATGCGAAAGGATTTCCGCCTCTTTAAGCTCAACCGCATGACGGAGTTCACCACCGGAGAGCCGTTTGCCCCTCGTTCTGCGCCGCTGCCTGACTTGGAGCCGGAGAGGGTCTTTCCGGTAAAATATCAAGTCACCGTTCTCTTTGATCCCACCTGCCGCTGGCGGCTGGTGGAGGAGTACGGGGCGGACCGCTTTACCGTGGAGCCGGACGGCAAACTGCGCTTTACCGGCGGTTTCCCCGATGCGGACAGCGTCCTGAGCTGGATTTTGACCTTCGGAGACAAGGCGGAACTACTGGAACCGGAAGAATTACGGGAACAGTTGAGGAAACTGACCGAAACACTGGCCGAACGTTACAGGAGGGATTAGCATGGCCTCTCATAAGGATTTTGTGGACTATGTGGCCGAACAGCTGCGGGAAGCCGGTACCATCCGCAGCCGGAAGATGTTCGGTGAATACGGCCTCTATTGCGATGATGTGTTCTTCGCCGTCATCTGCGACGACCAGCTTTTTGTCAAGATCACCCCTCAGGGGGAAGCGGCCTTTCCCGACCTGCCCAAGGCTCCACCCTACGAGGGAGCCAGGGACTACATCTGGATGGAGGATGTGGACGACCGGGACACCATGACCGCTCTTACCCGTATTACCTGCCTGGCACTCCAGGCCCAGCCTAAAAAACGGAGGAAATGACCATGGCCTTTGATTATAAGAAAGAATACAAGGAATTTTATCTGCCGCCCAGGACGCCGGGCATCGTTACCGTGCCCGCCATGAACTTTCTGGCAGTGTGGGGCCATGGTGATCCCAACGAGGAGAATGGAGCCTACAAGCAGGCCCTGGGGATGCTCTACGCCGTAGCCTTCGCCATCAAAATGAGTAAGCTGGGCAAGCACAAGCTGGAGGGTTACTTTGACTATGTGGTGCCGCCCCTAGAGGGTCTGTGGTGGCAGGAGGGCATCCACGGGGTGGATTATAGCCATAAGAAAGACTTCCAATGGATCTCCCTCATCCGCCTGCCGGAGTTTGTAACGAAAGAGGTGTTTGACTGGGCCATCCGGGAGGCCACAGAAAAGAAGCAGCAAGACTTCTCCCCGGTGGAGTTTTTCTCCTGGGAGGAGGGCCTGTGCGTCCAGTGTATGCATATCGGCCCCTATGACGACGAGCCTGCCACCGTGGCTGCCATGGAGGAATATGCCAAGGCCCAGGGTTATGAGGAGAATTTCGGGGAGGGGCGATTCCACCACGAGATCTATTTAAGCGATGTGCGGCGGTGCAAACCAGAGCGGTTGAAAACCGTCATCCGGCATCCAATCAGGAGGGTACCATGAAAGGTTTTACTCGTACAGAAACCCGTGTCTCCCTGTGCGGACTCAACTGTGCTCTATGCTCCATGCACCTGGGCGGCTACTGCCCCGGATGCGGCGGAGGAGCCGGAAACCAGAGCTGCGCGAAAGCCCGCTGTTCCCTGGAGCACGGCGGCGTTCCGTTCTGTTGGGAGTGCCCGGAGTATCCCTGCCCCTACTATGAGGGCTTCGACGATGGGGATTCCTTTGTCCCGCACCGGAACCGGCAGCAGGATATTGCTCAGATCCAGGCGCTGGGACTGGACGCTTACCTTGTTCAGCTGGAGAAAAAACGGGCGATTCTGGGTGAATTTCTGGCCCATTACAACGATGGCCGCCGCAAGACTTTTTTCAATACAGCCGTCTATCGCCTGCCTTTGGAGGATTTGCAATCTGTGATGACTTCGCTGGACAACCGACCGGAACTGGGGCAGCAGGAGATCAAGGAACGGGCCCGCGTTGCTGTGGAATTGCTTCAGGAGGCGGCTGACCGCCGGAGCATCAGTCTGAAACTGAACAAGAAACCGAGGAAGGGGTGATCCTATGGCGACTTCCAGGTTAAAGGTTCATTTCCCATGCCCTGTGGAGCAGGTGTGGAACACAGTGACCGATCTTACCCATACCGCCTGGCGCAGTGATTTGGCCCGGGTGGAAGTCCTGGACGAAACCCACTTTGTGGAGCACACCCAAAGTGGCTATGCGACGGAATTTACCGTCACGGCCTGTGAGCCATTCCATTTTTGGGCTTTTACCATGGAGAACGGAAATATGTCCGGCGCTTGGGAGGGGGCCTTCCAGGCGGCAGAGGGCGGAACCTGGTTGACTTGTACCGAGACAGTTCGCGCCAAACGCTGGTGGATGGGCCCCTTTGTTCCCGGCTATCTGAAGCGGCAGCAGAAGCGGTATCTGGACGATTTGCGGAAGGAATTGCTGAAATAGACCATGTTAATCTGCGTTGCTTGCGGCAATGGGCCATTCTCTCTACAATGTGAGCGAAAGACCTGCTAATAAAAGTCAAGTAGAAATTTCAGATTTTTAGGGAGGCGAAAAAATGCAATACAAAATCAAGCCGCTGAGCATCTCAAAATTAAAACGGCGGCCAGCCAGATGGTA
>NZ_NFHC01000039.1:0-15271 GCF_002161245.1 Flavonifractor sp. An9 | reverse complement strand
CCATCTGGCTGGCCGCCGTTTTAATTTTGAGATGCTCAGCGGCTTGATTTTGTATTGCATTTTTTCGCCTCCCTAAAAATCTGAAATTTCTACTTGACTTTTATTAGCAGGTCTTTCACAGCGGAACAGATTTACACGCCCTCTGCGTCTACTTCATACACATCGTAGACCTCGTTGGGCTTGAGCTTGAGCCGGGTGGACAGGAACGCCTCGATGTCAAAGGCGTTCTTGGGGTCCGCGTCGGCGGTGTACGGGTAATTGGGGTGCTTGGTGATGTCGTACTTGTCCGAGAGGAAAGGCCGCACACCGCGCAGCTGGAGGATACACTTGCCGCCGTCCATGACGGCCAGTTCATCCTGGCTCATAAGCTCTTTGCCGAGCTTTTGGTAGTTAAGAGAATGGGATGTCTCGCGGCCCCGGCTCTCGCCGGTGTTGTAGGTGTCGATGGTCTCCTTGCCCAGCACGGCGGCCAGCTCCTTGAGGGTTGTCGGCTCTTTGCCGCCCAGGAAGATGGAGGTATCCATGTTGCCGATGATGGTATCGGCGTTGTCCTTGTAGATAGCTTTGAGCTGGGACTGTGCTTGCAGCACCAGGCAGGCGGAAATCTCACGGCTTCGGATGGTGGCAACCAGCTTTTCCAGCCGAGGGATCTGTCCAATATTGGCGGCCTCGTCAATGAGGCACCGCACATGGACCGGCAGCCGCCCGCCGTACACATCGTCCGCTTTTTCGCAGAGCAGATTGAACAGCTGGGTGTAGCACATGGAGATCAGGAAGTTAAAGCTATCGTCCGTGTCGCTCATAATCAAGAACAAGGCGGTTTTCCGGTCTCCCAGGGTATCCAGCTCCAGCTCGTCGTAGGCCGTGACCTCCCGCAGCTCCGCGATGTCGAACACGGCAAGGCGCGCACCGCAGGAAATCAGGATGGATTTTGCGGTTTTGCCCGAAACGAGTTGTCAAGGACTTTTTAATCAAATTCACAGAAAAGCCACAAAAAAAGTGCCAGGAAGCACTTTCATGCTCCTGACACTCAGGCAGGCGGGTCACTTGCGGCCACTTAATAGCTCATCGCAAAGATACGCATATTCCGGCAACTGGTCGATATAGGGTTTCCAGCGCCGCTTAATCTCGGCCAGTTCCAGCGGGTCGGCGTCCTCAAAGTCATGGTCGTTTCCGGTCATTCCGAAAACATCCAGTGCAATATCATTCAAGCACTCATAACAAAGAGCAGTTGCGGACTCTATCCTGTTGCCGGTGTCAACATAAACCGGGTCAAGGGATATTGCCAGCCAAACATAGCCAACCTTGTCTGACCAAACCAAATCATAAGCGGTCATTTGTTGGATGTGTTTCTCGAACACTTTGCGGACGCGCTCGATTTCAGTTTTCTCTTTTTCTGTGTACAGCATTTTCATGTCCTCCTTGGCTAAAGTTTTGGTGTGTACCATCATCAGTTTAACACAAGGCGGCTGGCTTTATCAGCCGGTCACATCTGCTGTATCTCGTTTTTGAGCATACGCTTGATTTTGTCGCTCATGGTTTCGGTGCTGGTATCGCTGAAATGGACGCGCACCTTGTAGGTGGTCTTGCCGATTTTCTTTACCAGCGCGGGGGCGTCCTCCGGCGCTCTGGCCGGAGTGGTGTCTACGGTCTGCATGGTGCGGGTTTCTTCGCTCATGGCGCTCCTTTCTCCGGGCGGGGCTGCGCCGTCCGGCAAAAAATTACTCATGCTTACGGTTTACCATGTCTTTCGCCGCCTGCTTGGTAGCTCCGGCGTTTTCCTCCCGGAAGTTCTTCCCGGCAAAGAGGATCGGGGCGCACCGTTCCAGGATACGGTCATAGATACGGGCGTGGGCCAGGTCGGGCGGGTTCTTGAGTTCGGCCAGCTTCAGGTTGGTGGTGATTATCATGGGCCTGCGGCTGCGGTAGCGGCTGTCAATGACAAAAAACATCTGCTCCATCGCATACTCGGTGCTGCGCTCAACACCCAAATCGTCAATGATAAGCAGGTCGTACTCGTCAAAGCTGGCGATAAAGTCGGCCCTGTCCTCGGAGAACATCCCCGTCAGGCGGTTCAGGATGGTGGGAAAGTTCGTCATCAGCACCGGCACATCCCGGTCAAGCAGGGCGTTGGCGATACAACCGGCAAAAAAGGACTTGCCGGTTCCCACATCCCCAAACAGTAGCAGGCCGGTGTTGTTCCTATATGCCTCCTTCCAATTCTCCACATAGGCGCGGGCCTTGTCCATCAGGGGATTTTGGCCGTTGTCGTTGGCAAAAGTGTAGTCGTACAGATAGCGGTCTTGCAGGCCCTGGGCCTTCCGGCGCTTGATACGCTCCATGCGGCGCTGCCGTTCCTCGGCGGCCTTGCGCTGTTCCTCGGCCTCCCGCTGGCACTGGCAGATACAGCGGGGCATGAAGTAGCCCGGTTTCCCAAAGCATGGCACAACGGTCTGCCTCTGGCCGCCGCACTTCTTACAGTGAATGAGGCCGTCTGCCGGGTCTATGTACTCATCCCCGGCCAGTTCCACACCGGCGGCTGCCTTGTCGATCAGCGCCCGGATTTCTGCGGTAATCTCAATCATACGGTTTCATCCTCCTTTACGCTGTAATCCCGGTTGCGAGAGGGTGGGGCTGCTTTCCTGGCGTCCTCGCTGGCCCAGCGCCGGATGGTGGCGGCATGGCTCTGATACTGCTTGCCGGTAGAAGCCATGTACTCGGACAGCTTTTCGATGTACTGGCCCCATACGGTGGGAAAGCTGGCCTGCAGGTCTGCCAGTTCCTCGTCCGTCAGAAAAACATTCTGGTAACGGCCATAGGCGCGGGCGGGGCGTCCCTTCTCTATCTCTCTCTTTATCTCTATCTCTTTCTCTAACTCTATCTCTATCTCTGGTGGACGAATGTCGGACAAATGTCCGCCGTTTGTCCGGGGCGCAGAAAGAGCCTTGTTTTGGAGCCTCGCCGCCCGCTTTCGCTCGGCCTCGGTGGAGGACTGGCCGATCAGCAGCTCGATATTGCTCATGTAAAAAGTGCCGCTGTCCAGCACTTCCACAAGGCCCAGCTTCAGGAAGATTTGCAAGGCCCTCTCCACAGTGCCGATCTGCTGGCGGGTGATGGTGGCAATCATCTGCGCCGTGTAGGGGATATTCTCGTCAAGCTGGAGCCGCCCGCCGTGTTTCAGGGATTTCAGATACAGCTTGAGCAGGATATTGGAGTACAGCACACCGTCCTGCATACTTTCCAGCAGCACGATGGAGTCATCGTCAAAATAGTTTTCTTTGAGTTTCAGGTAGTAATATTTTCGATTGTCTGACATGGGTTCCTCCTTGGGGTTCGTTTTGGGCTTCTGTACGCATTTAGAGGGCCGTTTTGGGGGTCAGAGGATAAATCTATCAGGCCCCCGCCGACACCCTCGAAAAAAGCCTTGATTTACAAGGGGTTTTTGCCCTCTAATTGTCCACGCTGTACCCTTCTCCGGCGCTCGCACTCGGCCTTTTGCCGCCGGTGGACTTTCGGCGCACATTCCGGGCAGTATTTGGCCCGGTTGGAGCCGGGGGTGAACAGCGCCCCGCAGACGGCGCACCGCTTGGCGTCCAGGCGGTGGAACAGGGCCGTTTCCAGTTCTCTGTCCAGCGGCAGCACCGCCGCCCGGAACCACCGGCACAACAGGGAGTAGGAAATGGACTGGACGCAGACACATTCCTCCCCATCGTCCAGCGCGATACAGTTGCCGCCGTCATAGTTGCAGCACTCATGTACCAGCCGCCGCGCTCTGCGGTACTGGCGGTAGTCCATGACGGGGATGGGTTCAGGCTTGCTTTTCTTCATGCTGGCACTTCCTGCACCCGCCGCAGTTACCGCATCCCTGGCAGGCATGGGCCTCCGGCTCCGGGCCGGTGGGCGCGTCTGCCGGTTCCGGCTGCAAGAGGGCAAGGAGCAGGCGGATATTCAGGTGGACAGTGACGGGTAAAATAATCTGCTTCATAAGGCAATCTCCTTCCATGAGTGAATGTTGACAATTCTGTGCAAAGGTGTGTCGTGAAACGCGACGCACCGCAAGGGGTCGGCAAAACACCGTACCCTTTACCGCTCCGGCCCCCGGTCGCGGGGCTTGTCCCGTTCCTGGCGGGCCAGTTGGTCGGCGGCCTTGCGGAGCCGTTCCACGGCTTTCAGTTCCTCCCGCATGGCCTTCATGTCGATGCTGTCCACCTGCTTCTGGGCGGTCAGCAGGTCGATCTCGCGCCGCCATTCCTTCGGGGAAAGTTCCTCTCCGCTGGCTTTCAGTTCCTTCAGATACCGGTCTGCCGCGTCATAGAGGATCAGCTCCCGGCTGTGGCGCTGCTCGAACAGCTCCCGCTTTTCCGGCTTCATCCTGGCAAGCTGTTTATGAATGGCCTTGTACTCGTTGTACTGCGCCCACATCTCCCCGCGCTCGGTGAGGACAGCGATCCGGCGCTCGGCCTTGACGATCTCTCGCCGCAGGTCATAGTAGCGGGTGTTCATACCGGCAATTTTTTCATGGAGCTGCTGCATGGATTGGATGCCGTTGGCGTTCAGAAAATTGAACAGGGCGGCGCTCTCCTGCAATGCCCGGATTTTTCCGGTGCGGGTGTCAGGCCGCTTGAGCTGCTGCTGGGCCTCCCACAAGTCCATCATGCTGGGCTGCTGGCCCTCCGGCTTCTCCGCCTCGGCCTTCGACCAGTTGTAGAGACGGGTAATGCGGGCCTTGATTTCTTTCAGCAGCTTGTTGTCGGCGGCGATCTGCCGGTTGACTTCTCCCTTGTCGGTGCGGATGCCGCGCTTCTCCATCTGGCTGGCTGCTGGCCCCAGGTGGACAGAGGGGATTTTATCAATGCCCCGGCGCTTGTAGCTGCGGTGGTCTACCAGGGCAGGCTGACCGACGGCCTCCAATGCCCGGTTGGTATAGGCCGCCCATGCCGCCCGCCAAATCTCCACATTCCCTTTGTCGTTCCAGTCAGTGGTATCCTCCCGGTGGTTCTTCCAACCGCCTTTCCCGTCTGGGATGCGCTGGCCGTTCTCGTCCAGGTCGTATGCCTTGCGACACTTCGCGCCCCATGCACCGTTTTCTTTTAAGGGCCGGACGGTCAGCATGATATGGACATGAGGGTTGCCGGTTCCCTTGTCATGGATGGCGAAGTCGGCGCACATTCCTTTGTCCACAAAGTTGTCCTTCACATAGGCCCGGACAAGGGCAAGCTGCTGTTCCCTGGACAGTTCACGGGGCAGGGCCGCCTCAATCTCACGGGCAAGCTGGCTGTCCCTGGCTTTCTCGATCTGCTCCACACTGTTCCAGAGGGTGGAGCGGTCTGCAAACTCCGGCGGGGCGTGGGCGGGCAGCATGATTTCCGCATGGACAACGCCGCCCTTCCGGGTGTAATCATGGGTCAGGCCGTCCCATTCATTCGTCAGCTTGGTTCCGCTGCGGTAGGCGGCTGCGGCAACAGCGGAACGGCCCTCGCTGCGCTTGATGATACTGACGGGGATATGGCAAAAATCTATGGGGATCGCCTCCTTTCGGTGAGGGATATTCAGGCCGCAGGGGACGGGACAGCCGCTTGCGGATGTTCCGTGGCCTGTGGCGCACAAGGGGTTTGGGGAGTGTAGCTCCCCATCGCGGACGAAGTACGCAACAGCCCCCGGCAGGGCGCACGACACCGGCAACGGTGTATAAGTGCGCCCTTGTAAACAAGGGACTTACGGCTTGTTCCCGGATTTCGGCAGTTTTGCGGCCAGTTCCGCCGCCCCCGGAAGATGGGACAGGGCAATCAGGAACGCCTTGACCTCTACGCCGGGAAGGTCGGGGGCCAGAGGGAAAATGCCCTCCAAAATAGCCCCGCGTTCAATCAGGCGGCGGGTGCGGGCCTTGCGTTCCTCGTTGCGCTGCTTGTTCTCCAAAATCTTCTGGCGATTCTCAAGCTGACGGATTTCCTTCAGGACTTCTTCGCGCCCGTCTTTTTTCTGTTTCGCTTGGGTGGTGATTTCTTTGTGCATATCGCGTCCTCCTTCAGCGGCTCCATCCAGCCGCGCTTGATATAATATTTCTGCAACTTGATAATGGCGTTGCGAACCGTGACGATGGCCGCTGATGTCGTAAAGCCTTCGGCCTTGGCAATCTCCTTAAACTGCTTGCCCTCCCAAAACCGGGCATGAAGGCAGCTCGCCTGCCGGGGCGTCAGGGTGGCAAGGGCCTCCCGGAGCCGTTCCATCATCAGGGCATGGGCGGCCTCCTGTTCCCGTTCCGTTTCTTTCTCCATCAGAATATCTTCCGGGGAGATGACCTGTTCCGGGAAATGGTGTTCTATGCCGGGGGAAGCGTCCAGAGAATAACAGTGATAGTGCTGCTTGGCGTCATTTGCGTTCTCTGCGCGGCTTTCCTCCACAATGGCGTCTGCAACCTCGTCCGGCACTTCCACAAAAGTGTCCTTCTTGCAAATCGGGTAGTAGTATTTTTTCAGGTTGAGGGTTTTCATAGGCCGCTTGTCCATTTCCGGCGTATGAAGTACCGGCGCAGCCGCCGGAGCGCCGCATGGATGGACTTCCCAGCCTGGGATGGGGTGATCCCCTCCATCGCGGCAATGTCCTTCACTTTCATCCCCAGCATATACCGGGCATGGACGCGGCGGGCCTGCGCTGGGGTCAGAGAGGAAATCGCCTCATAGAGCCGCCGGAGCAGTTCGGCGTATTCGGCCTGCGCCTCCTTTTCCATCAGGCAATCCTCCGGCGATGGCTGCGCCCAGCCGATGGCGGCGTTCTCAATCCCATCGTCGCAGTCAAGGGAGTAAAACGCCTTGTAGCGGTACATCTTGCGCTCCCTGGCGGCCTCGGCCCGCTTGTCCAGCAGGAACGCTTCAACGATTTCATCCGACACCTCCACAAAGGTGTCCTCGGTGCAGAACGGGTAATACTGTTTGAGGTTGATGGTCTGCATAGGCCCGCCCTCACTCTGCCGGGAAAAGGCAGTCATAGCAGCGGCGTATATTTCGCAGCCCCCGCCGGATTGCAATGCTGACCTTGCTGCTGTGTACGTCCTCCATCCGGGCAATTTTCGGCTGGCTGATACCGGCGATGTAGTAGGCCCGGACGCGGCGGGCCTGAGTGGGGGTGGCATGGGCCAGGGCCTCCGGCAAGGCGGCCAGCAGACGCAGATGGGCGGCCCGTTCCTCGCGCTCCAAAAGAATTTCCTCCGGCGATCTGCCGTGTTCCAGCGCGTAGTTCTCCGTCCAGCTATATGCGTCCAGGGAGTAGTAGGCGCGGTGGTAGACCTTCCGGCGCTCATAGTTGTTCATCTCGCGCTGGGCCTGCCGCATGACCTCCCAAACTTCATCGCTGACCTCCACAAACTCGTCATGCCGGTAGTGGGGATAAATCCACCGCAGATTGATTGTTTTCATAGGCTTACCTCCTGAAAATGGGAGAGGCGGGCAGCTTGTCCGCTGTCCGCCTCCCGCTGGGATAAGGGAAACAATCCCTTTCACTTGGTAGCCCGAAAACAGGTCATTCGTTAAGCCTGTTTTCAAAGAAATTTATAAATTTTTTTCTGACTGCCTCCACACTCTGATACACGGCCACTTTGGAGCAGCCGCACACCGCCCCGATCTCCGCAAGAGTCAGCCCGTCCAGGGCATAGAGCAGGAACCGGCGGCGCTGGGCCTCGGTGCAGGTGTCCAGGACGGCCATCAGCTCACCCAGCGTTTCCATGCGGCAAAGGTATTCCTCCGGCGTTTCGCCGTAGATACCCACGCCCTCGGTGGCAACTATGTATTCGTCAAACTCCCGGCCATCCCAATGCCGCCGCTGCTCATGGGACAGGTTCTCGGCTTTGTGGTCGGCCCGGTCAAGAAATTCATAGACTTCCAGTGTGACCTCCACGGCCACAGCTTGTCCGTTATAATTGATGGTGACTTCCATCTGCCTTTCCTCCGTTCAGATTTTTGCGGGAAAATCTGAACGGGGCGGCGGGGAACGACACCGGGGGCAAGGTTCGGGCCATGTTGGCCCGATGTTCCGGCCCCACAGGTATGAAAAAGCGCCCGGACAGCATGAAGCTATTCGAGCGCAAAAAACACGGTATTCAGTTACATTGTGACAATTTTCGCACTGGCTGCCAGACGGGGCAGGTTCGGTGGCTGGGCTTTTTTTAACAAATTAGGCGGATGAACGATGCAAAGAAACACGGCGATACCTCCATGATACCGCCGTTCCAGACATTATGGGCGTGTTAAGCAGCCTGCCCTTCGGCGGTTTTTTCTTTTCTGCCGCCGGGCAGTACATTCTTTCCTCAATTTCTTATATCTTAGCCTATAATCCTCACAAAATCCTCACAGCATAACAGCGTTTCGACATAATAACACGCTGAAATCTCGCAAGTTTGTGACAATTAGAAAACCGAAGGCAGAATGCCCCCGGTTTTCTAATGGATTCAGTCGCTTATTTAGATGTCCTTATTCAGCTACCTATGCCGGACAAACTCAATTTTGATGAAGCCTTTCAATAATGCTGCTTTTGGCAAATTGTCGGTAAAGAATTGTGGGAATAATTACTGTCAAGCAGATAAGAAACGGATAAACAATCAACATCGGCCAAATTACAAAGTGATAAGTGAAGAACCAGAAACTACTTGCTATCGCCTGCACAATGATTAGAGAGAACAGCACCCCAACGATCAACGAGGCTATAATTGTTCCCACAGCATAATACAAGCCCTCATAGGACAACATCCGTTTGAGCTGTCTGCCTGTCATGCCAATACTTTGGAGCATAGCAAATTCTTTTTGCCGCGTAATAATGCTTGTCAATACCGAGTTGATGAAATTAACTATACCGATCAGACCAATAATAACGCTTAAAGCACCGCCGATTGTAATAATAAGGGATGTCATGCTATAAAAGGACTGAACGTAAGTTTCTTTCGATTCATAGTCCATGCTCGGCTCAATGTTTTCCACATAGTTGCTTAGAAAGCTGCTCATGTCGCTGTCCATTCCGTCCTTAACATTGAACGGAAAACTTACCAAAAGGAGATTGAGGCAGAGCGGCTTGAACTGTTCTGTGGGCAAATAAAAACGTGCCGCGCCCGTGTTTCGCTCTGTATCGGTATTTTCATTGATAAGAACTTTTGCCATAACGGTAAGGTCAAAGCTGTTATCCAGTGTACCGGCTAACCCGTTCATCTTCCAGTGATGAAAGGTGATCGTATCTCCAACATGGATAGATGGATTGTCAATTATATTCCCATTGTCATCCATTGTAAGCGCGTACAGCGTGTATTTTCCCGTTTTAAGAGCGTCCCAATCAATTTCGCCCTCGACTACATCCATCGAGTTTAGAAGAAAATCGTCTGCCCCATACAGAGCAATAAGAGGATTTCCATATTCGTCCTTGTTGTAATTTGTTACGGCGTCTGTTTCAGCGGAAAATCTTTCTTCTGTCACCTTGCTGGAATATAGTCTGCCGCCATCCTCGTAGGCGTCCTGTTGTTGGACTGCACTGATAAAGGTTTCGGACAAGTATGTTTCACTGCGGGCGAAGTTATAGTTGAAATAGTCCGCGGAAGAAATGATAAAATCCTTGTTTAAGAACTTCTCAACATACTTATCAATATCAAAACCACTGGATAGAGTAAATACGGTGTTAAACAGTACCAAGCTCAATGTCATAGACACGATTACAAGGATTGTTCGTTTTCGATTTCTCCCCAAATTTGCCAAGGCCATCCGATGAATTTTTGCGCCGCTGGTTGATTTTTTTACAGCCAGACGCTTCTTTGTTTGAAATGCGCCTGCGTCATTTTCTGTGTAGCGGATAGCCTCAATCGGTGAGATCGCTCCCGCTATTTTAGCTGGTTTTCGCACACTGATAGAAACAGTAACAAAAGCAAAGATAGCCGAGCCAATGAATATCAGCGGATTTACTGTCACCACAACGCCAGCGTCGGAAGTATAAGTTGTGCCGTTCATCAGAGCCGGAACTAAAGCGCGGCCAATGAAAAAGCCGATAATCAGGCCAATGGGGATACCTACCGCAGACAGAAGCAGGGCCTGTTTGTTGATAATCTTTTTGATCTGCCGCCTCGTGGTTCCCAATGTTTTAAGCTGCCCGTAAGACTGAATATCTTGAATAACAGAGATTTGAAAAATATTGTAGATAATCAAATAGCCTGTTGCCATAATCGCGAGTATTCCCACAATACCGGCAATAAACAGGGCGGAATTTTCACTGATAGGGCTGCTTTGATAAGCGGGACTGACACGGGCGACAATATAGTTTTCGTCTGTGGGCTGTCCTCCAAGCGTGTCACAGGTGTAGCCGGTTTCTGTAAGGAGCTGCTGCAATTTTTCTTCTACGGAGCCGCTGCCACGGAACATGATATACGCCGTCACAATGCCAGAATAATCATTGTCCACAGGATAGGTATAGGTGAGTAAGTCGGCATGGCTATCTATAAAGGCTTTCGATATGATAATACGTCCGATATTACTTAGGCTGTCTGTTTCCCAAAAGCCGCACAGTGTAAAATCAGTTGTGTACTTCTTGCCCTTGATTTCATAATCAAGGGTGACTGTCGCGCCGATTTCAGCCGGAACCCCCAATGCCTCTAATGTCTTTGTGTCGGCTATGATCTCATTTTCAGCTTCGGGGCGGTGTCCTGTTGTCGGCTCGTATCTGGCAAATTCCAATGCGGTATCATCCATATACCACATATCAGAACGCCATTTCGCAAGCCCCGGATTGTTAAGATGGTAAGAAACTGCCTTTGTATAGGCAATTCGGTCAATCAATTCGTTGCCCTTTACATCATCAAAAACTTCGTCACTAATGTAGTTGAGAACAGCTTGACCGTCCCCGCCCATCTTTCGGATATTTTGGTCTTGCACCGTATCAATTAAACCGGAACCCAGTGTGAAGATCGTTGTGAACAAGACGGTTGTAAGAATAATGGCAACAATAGCAATGATATTCCTGCTTTTGCTGGCCTTAAAGTACCGCCTGGACAATTTCTTAATAATGGGTCTGTTATTGTTGCCAAATAAAATATCGTTCATTTTCAACACCCCCATCATTCAGAAATTTTCCCATCCTCAATACGGATAATCCGATCTGCAAGCTGGGCGATCTCGTTGTTATGGGTAATCATTACAAGGGTCTGGTGAAATTTCTGGCTGCTTACTTTCAGCAGGCCAAGAACATCATTACTCGTCCGGCTGTCGAGGTTGCCCGTCGGCTCGTCCGCTAAAACAATCGCCGGTTTCGATACCAGAGCGCGTGCAATCGCCACGCGCTGCTGCTGGCCGCCAGAGAGATTATTCGGCATATTGTTCAGCCTATCTTCCAGGCCCAACATCCGAACAACTTCCTGCATATAGTTATTGTCCACCTGATCGCCGTCCAATTCCACCGGCAGAACAATGTTTTCATAGACATTGAGGACGGGGACAAGATTATAATTCTGAAAGATGAAGCCCATTTTCCGCCTTCGGAAAATGGTAAGCTGCTCGTCTTTCAGGGTGGACAAGTCCCTGCCGTCCACAATGACCTTGCCGGAAGTAGGGACATCCAATCCGCCGATCATGTTCAGAAGTGTGGACTTGCCGCTGCCGGATGTACCGACAATGGCGACAAATTCTCCCTGTTCTACCGAAAGGGAAACGCCATCCAAAGCCTTCGTAATGTTTGGCTCTTCACCATAGTATTTTTTCAAATCTGTTGTTTGTAAAATAGGCATAAGTGCTACCACCTTTCTTTTTGATGGTTCCATTGTAAAATGCAATCCTCACAGAAATGTCACAACGGTTCTTGAATTTCCCTTGAAAACGCCTTGAAATGTCACAATCCTGTGACATTTCAAGAATGGGGCAGGAAAACTGAAAAAGTGGAGCCGGTGCCGAGTTCCGAAGATACGCGGATAAAGCCGCCTTGCCGGGTGATAATTTCACGGGCCAGATACAGACCAATCCCAATACCGGGGGCGTCATGTACGCTGCTTTCACGATAGAACCGCTTGAAAATCGTCCCTTGATGCTGTTCGGGAATACCAATGCCTGTATCAGAAATATCAATCTTCACATACATTTCCAAACTCACGACAGCCACATGGATTTTCCCGCCCTCTGGCGTGTACTTTACCGCGTTATCCAGAATGTTGAACAGGGCTTCGGTTGTCCATTTCCGGTCATGGGCCGCAGTGACCGTTTCCGGGCAATCCACTGTGACTGCAATCTTTTTCTGCTCGGCGTGCAACAGAATACCGCCCAGCGCCGCGGCAAGGGTATCATAAATGGCCTGCGGCTGCGGCTCCAAAGAAATCACGCCGGTTTCAAGACGGGAAGTTTTAATCAGCGCCTGCATGAGAAAATCCAGCTTGTCGAGCTGGCTGTCCATAGCAACAAGAAATTCTCTCTGCTTTTCCGGCGTCACCGTCTGATCCAGCAGCGTCGCGTCCAACATTTTCAGGTTTGCAATCGGCGTTTTGACTTGATGGGATATATCCGAAATCAATTCCTGCAAGTCGGCCCGTTCCTTTGCAATGCTGCTTTTGCTTTCCCGCAGCACTTCATAGAGACGGGAAAGGCGGTGCTGGATTTTATAAAACAGGTTTTCTTCCTCGGTGTACTGTGGCGGGGCCTGATCTGCTGACATCATATCGTCAAGCAGCTTGCACAAGGCATCTGAAAACAAGGTTAGTTTACGGCGTATAAAGGTCAGAAATATGGCCATACATCCGATAACACTGGCCACATAGAGCAGTACACAAACCAGTGCAAATGTGTTTTGCGTCAAATAATACACGACAGACAGTAAAAACAACGAAAGCAAAACAAGTACCGCGCAGATGGCAACACAAGCCTTATTTACTGATAACTTTACTGTTTTCATTTGTTCCAGCCTCCAATCCACATGTAGCCCATGCCGTACACTGTCTTGATGTACTGGCGGCCTTCTGTTTCGATTTTTGTTCGTACCCGGCTGATGGTTGAAGTCAGGGCGTGTTCATCCACAAAGTTTCCGTCAATATCCCACAGCTTTTCCAATAGCACCTGCCGGGTCAAAACGATCTGCGGATTTTTCGTCAGCACCTTCAAAAGACGGTACTCCATCGGGGTAAAGGCGATGCTTTCCCCGTGAAGTAGGGCGGTCATTTCCGTAAAATTGATAAACAGATCGCCGTCATTGTAGCAGTCTCCGCCAGACTGTTTTCGGATACGGGCCAGCAAAGCGGACACCTTTTTCTGGAATACGCTCATGGGAAAGGGCTTTGTCACATAATCATCCGCCCCCAGCTCGTACCCTTTCAGCATATCGCTTTCCATATCGTTAGCCGTGAGGAAAATGACCGCTGTGTCCGGGTGCCGTTCTTTTATATCCCGGCAAAAATCAAATCCGTTTCCGTCCGGCAGATTGATGTCAAGGACAATCAAATCATATTCCTGTTTTTTACACAGACGTTCCGCAGCACTTTTTGTCAAAGCAGCAGCGACCTCATAGTCTGCGGCAGACAGGTTATAGCAAAGGGTATTATTCAAAAGGCGGTCATCCTCGACCACTAAAATTCTCATGCGCTCACATCCTTTTCTTTGTAGAGTATCACCCAAATGTCACAGAAACCTCGCAAAAAACAAGTTCCCAAAAAATATTTTACCGCATATCAGGAATGACAACAAGCAGCACGATTTGATAAAAGGTGCGGAGAATATTCCCCGCACCCTTCATCACTCCATAATGATTTCTGTAATAATTATTTCCTCCGCCTGCGCTTTCAATGTGTTTATCAGCCCCACCCAGCGCATGGGGTCACGGGCCTTCAAATCCTCGGTCACGCCCGCCGCCTCCATCATGCGGGGCAGCATGACGTCCATGCGCTCCCGCGCCGCCCGGTCAATCTCCAACAGGTGCGGATACAGCTTTTCGCTCAAAATCAAGCTGCTGTAAAGGCTGGGCCGGTGTTCCTTCAGGTAGCGTTGCCGCATACGGCCATACTTGCCGATGGGAGCCTCCGGCTGCTCGGAAAGTTTCAGGTCGGGGATGTAGTAATCCCCGCAGCGGGTGTAAGTCAATTCGCTCATGTTCATTCTCCTTTGCACTGTGATGGTTAAATTGCGGCGCTAGCCGATACGGTGGCCTTGCGCGGCTCCTGCCTGGGTAACTGGCTAACGGTGGTAAAAATGCCCTTCTCCATGTCCTCGGCCCGGATCGCGGCCTTTGCCGCATCCATTTTTGCCTTGCGCCTGGCGTTGTAGCGTTCTTCCCATTCCTTCTGCTTGCCATTTGCCTTGCGGCGCAAGTAGTTCTGGTGAAGCCTGTCCTTGCGTTCCTCCTTCTTCCGCAGTTCTTCCTGTTCCTCCGGGGTCAGGGGAACCGGCTGCAAGGCGGGTGGGATATACCGGCCCACAAAATTGAAGTAGATTTCAACCTCCTGAGTGGTGTCCTGGCTGCCTTTGCGGGCGCGTTCATGGACAAGAATTTTCTCTACAAACTCGTTGAGCATGGTATTTGTCAGCGTGTCGAAATTCTCATACTTGTCAATCAAGGCAATAAACTTCTCCGCAGATTTCCGGCTCTGCTCATAGCCGATAACGGCCTTTTCCAGTTCCGTGATTTCCGCATTGAGAGCGTCCTGCTCTTTGGCATACTGTGCGTCCAGGGCCTCATACCGGGCGTCCGGCAGCTTGCCCAGGGCGTTGTCCTCATAGATTTTGCAAATCAGCTTTTCCAGTTCCCCGGCCCGCTTTTGGGCGGCGGCCAGCCGTTTCCGCTTCTTGGATATGTCGGCGGCCTGCTGGGCGGCCTGCGTTTCCTGGACGGTGCGGATAAACTCGGCCCGGTCATTCTTGGAATACTCCGCGATGGCCCGGAGCATATCGGTTATCAAGGTCAGGACAGCTTCGGCCCGGATACGGTGCTGTGTACCGCAGAGCGTCCCGCATGGGATTTTGCTGTACTGGCTGCAAGTAAACTGTGGGTCACGCTTGCCGTTATTGACGCGATGGACATACATCTTGCCGCCGCAGTCGGCGCAGTACATCAGGCCGGTCAGAGGGTGGGCATCGCCCCAGCCGTCCGGGTAACGCCTGACATTTGCCCGGATACGCTGCACATTGTCAAAGGTTTCCTGGTCGATGATGGCCTCATGGGTATTCTCGAAAATCGTCCACTCGCTTTCGTCAACATAGTGGCTTTTCTTGTCCTTGAAGTGCTTGCGGGTCTTGAAATTGATGGTGTGGCCCAGGTATTCCCGCTTTTTCAGGATGTTCAC
>NZ_NFHC01000038.1:0-19236 GCF_002161245.1 Flavonifractor sp. An9 | reverse complement strand
GGTGGGCGCAGGTGTGGGGGTGGCGCTGGGGGTTGCGGCAGGCGTGGGCGTAGGGGCGGGCATTTGACTGCCGCACCCCGTTAAACCCAATACACAGAGCAATAACACCCCGGAAAGAATACGCTTCATCATCGTTTTCTGCCCCCTTTTCGCCGTTTGGGCAGGTGCATGGCCCGGCGGTTGCCTCCCTTCTTGCGGCGAGGCTTTTCCTCCCTGGGCTTCTCCGCTCGCCGCTCCTGCTTGGCTACAGGGGTACCGCCGGGGAGGATAAAGTCCACCTGACCGCTCACCGGATCGGCGGCGGCGCACTCCACCTCCAGGGCCATGCCGAAGGTATACCGGCCGCTGCCGCCCAGCTCCACCAGGAGCAGATGGGCCTGGTCATACTCCCAGGGCCCGCCGGGCAGGGCCTCCACCGGCAGCAAGCCCTCCACGCCACCAGCCACCGACACAAAGAGGCCGAACCGGGTGAC
This sequence comes from Flavonifractor sp. An9, assembly GCF_002161245.1. Classification (NCBI taxonomy): domain Bacteria; kingdom Bacillati; phylum Bacillota; class Clostridia; order Eubacteriales; family Oscillospiraceae; genus Flavonifractor; species Flavonifractor sp. An9. The sequence continues at coordinate 18,763 of NZ_NFHC01000038.1, read as the reverse complement.
ACCGGTCACCACACCGGCAAAGGTCTCCCCAACGTGGCCCGCCATAAACTCGGCCAGGTAGCGCTTCTCGATCTCCCGCTCGGCCTCCTGGGCGGCCAGCTCCCGCTGGGAGGACTGGACGGCGGCCCGCCCCACAGCGGTGGTCAGCTTCTTCTCCTGTTTATCCAGCGTCCCGTCCAGCAGGGCGGTGAGCACCCGGTGGACCATCAGGTCGGGATAGCGGCGGATAGGAGAGGTGAAGTGGCAGTAATACTCCGCCCCCAGGCCGAAGTGGCCCAGGTTGTCCTCGTCGTACCGGGCCTTCATCAGGGAGCGCAGCACCATCATGGACACCGCCCCCTCCTCCGGCTTTCCCTTGGCCCAGTCCAGCAGCTTCTGGAGGGAATGGCTATCCGTTCCCTTCAAATCGTAGCCCAGAGGGGCCACCATCGTACGCAGGGCCTCCCCCTTTTCGTCGGAGGGCTTCTCATGGACCCGGTAGACACAGGGCTTGTGCAGCCGGTTCAAATGCTCTGCCACGCACTCATTAGCGGCCAGCATAAAGGACTCGATGAGCTTCTCGCTCTCCCCCTGCTGCCGCAGGGCCACGTCCACCGGCTTGCCCTCGCTGTCGCAGATTACATAGCTTTCCTTGGTCTCCAGGTCCAGAGCCCCCCGGTTCCGGCGCAGCTTCTCCAGCTGCTTAGCCAGGGCGGCCATATCCTTCAGCATGGGCAGGATGTGGGCGTACCGCTCCGCCAGGGCGGGGTTCTCCCCCGCCAGCAGCACGTTACAGTCCTCGTAGGTCATCCGCTCGGTGGAGCAGATCACTGATTTGGTGATAGTGTGCTCCACTACCCCGCCGCTTGCGTCCATGGTCATAATGCAGGACAGAGCCAGCCGGTCCACATGGGGATTGAGAGAGCAAATGCCGTTGGACAGCTCCACCGGCAGCATGGGCACCACCTGGTCGGCAAAGTACACCGAGGTGCCCCGCTCCCAAGCCTCCAGGTCCAGGGGGGTGCCGGGCTGGACATAGTGGCTCACGTCGGCGATGTGAACCCCCAGCACCCAGCGGCCCTGGTCGTCCTTCTCCAGGCTGACGGCGTCGTCAAAGTCCTTGGAGGAGGCCCCGTCGATGGTAATAATGGTCTTGCCCCGCAGGTCCAGCCGCCCCGCCAGGGCGGAGGGCTCCACCGCCTGGGGGATGGTCTCAGTCTCTGCCAGCACGGCAGGCGGGAAGGTGCGCACAATGTCATGGGTGTAGAGAATGGCCTCCACGGCACTCTCCCGCCGGTCGGCGGGGCCAAACCGCTCCCGCAGGGTGCCCATGGGGGCGGTCTTGCCGCCGCCGAAGCTGGTCATGGCCACAGCCGCCCGCTCGCCGGGGCGCACCCCCTTCCGCTTGGTGAATACCTGGATGGGGCCGGGCAGGCGGTCGTTGTCCGGTTTCAGCCAGAGGGCGTGGTCCTGCCGCTCCAGCACACCGGTGACGGTTTTGTTGGCCCGCTCCAGCACCTGGACCACCTTGGCCACCCGTCGGCCCGCCTCTGGGTCCTCCTCGGTGATGCAGGCCGTTACTTTATCTCCATTCCAGGCGCCGCCGTTGGCCCGGGGTGGAATGAAGCAGTCCTCCCCCTCCTCGGGGATCAAAAAGCCGAAGCCCCGGCCGCTGGCCTGGTAGATACCGGTCAATTCCTTTGTCTCTTTCATAGATCGTTCCTTTCTGATTCTGGTGTTTCTGGTTTGTATTATACCCCTTTTTGCCCCAGGCGCAACAAAAAACGCCCTTCCGAAACCGGAAGGGCGTTTTTTCGCATTCTCAGATCAGGCAGATGACAAAGGTAAGGATCATGAATCCAATGGCCACCCACTTGGTCATCTTGGCCAGCTTGGCGTCCCAGCTCTTGGCCTTGTTCTTGGCCATAAAGGTGTCGGCAACACCGGCGATGGCACCGGACAGGCCGGCGCTCTTGCCGGACTGGAGCAGCACCACGGCGATGAGGAACAGGCAGGCCGCCACATCGATAATGCTCAGAATCAGCTTGGTGTAATCCACGCTACATCGTCCTTTCGGCCCCGTCAGCGGGGCAATGTGCACTCTATTTGGCGCAGGCCTCCCGCGCCTTCTCTCATACGTAAAATTGATAATAGCACAAAACAGGAACGATTACAAGTGTTTTCTCATTTTTTCTGGCATTATATCTGACTGCGCAGCAGCCGTCGGCTGCCCCAGCAGGTGGCCAGGAAGTAGCCGCCGTACACCGCCACCAGCAGCAGGGCGGTGACAGCGCTGGAGGCAGCGGCATCCACCTTGCCCACCTCGGCAATGACGGCATTGGCGGCGGTCATGCCCACCACGGCATGGATCAGGGCCAGAGCCAGCGGCAGGAAGAAGGCCAGAAACACCTGGATATCCACCGACCTGCCCCGCATCCGCTCGGACACGCCCAGCCGGGACAGTACCCGGTAGCGCTGGGCACTGTCGGCGGCCTGACTGAGCTGCTGGAGGGCCAGCACCGCCGCCGAGGCCACCAGGAACACCACGCCCAGGTAGAGTCCGATGAAGAGCACCAGCACTTTGGTACCCATCAGGTCCATCCAGGTGGACAGCTTGGTGGTATAGGAATAGCCACCGGTATCCTTCAGACCGCTCACCGCCGCCAGGAAAGCGTCCTCCCCCTCCTGTCTGTCCCCGGCATAGTCGGCCAGGAAGTACCAGCGGGACATAGACAGCCCCTCCGTTTCCCGGGACACCAGCCAGACGCTCCAGTCCTCCACAAAAGAGCCTGCCTTCTCCTCTCCCCAGGCAGCCGCATAGGCATCGTAGTCGGTCTGGAGCATACAGGAGCGCCCACGCTCGTCCTGATACATGGGGAAGGTGATCCAGCGACTGCACTGCTGCTCTGGATCGAAGCCCTCCGCCGTCAGCAGTGCGGGCAGATCCATGGTCCCCCCATCCTCCTCCGGCCAGACAGACAATTCCACATCCTGGGGCACGGTCTGGTCCGCCATCTGAGAGACGGTGTTGTTCAGTCCTACAGAGGTGGCGGTGATGCCGATGGCCAGCAGCAGCATGAGGCAGATCACCGTCATGGACCGGTAGGTGGTATTGATATTGGCGTTGAACTGCCGCAGGATGAACAAATTCAGATTTTTATAATAGAGCTTCTTGCTGGTCTGGCACAGACGCAGCAGGAAACCGGACAAGGCCCGGAAGAACAGCAGGGTACCCAGGCTGCCCAGCCCGATCATTACCCAGAACAGTTCGTCCACCCGCAGCAGGCCCCGGGTCAGCAGCATGGTGTAGGCCACGGCCAGCAAAACGCAGCCCACGAGAAAGAGCACCACCGAGACGCCCAGGCTGCGCACCTTCAGCTCCTGGTTCACCCGCCGGGCCCGCAGCAGGTCAATCAGCTTCCGCCGGGATATGGTAAATGCGTGGTAGAACATCACCAGCAGGAAAATAGCCGCAAAGGCCAGCACCGTCTTGCCGATAGCAGGGAGAGAGAGGGAAAAGGCAAAGTAGGTCATGGGCACCGCAAACAGCCCCGCGGTAAAGAGGGACAGGGCCTGGGAGAGCACCACACCCAGCGCCAGCCCCACCGCCAGCGCCGTCAGAGCAATGACGGCGGTCTCTGCCAGCAGCAGCCGGGCCACCTGCCAGCGCTCCATGCCAAGCATCAGGTAGGTGCCCAGCTCCCGGGACCGGCGGCGGACCAGAAAACCGGAGGCGTACAGGATGAGGAAGGCCAGTACCACCCACACAAAAACCGACAGGATGCCGATGAGCTGCTGAATGGCCCCTACAATGTTGGCCCGGGGGTGCTGGGCCAGGTAGCGAATCACACTCTGGGTCTCCAGAGCGTTGAACACATAAAAAAGGCACACACCGAAAGCCACGGTCAGGAAATACACCCCGTAGTCCCGGAAGCTGCGCCCCACATTCTTGACAGCCAGTTTAGAGAACATCGTTCTGGTCACCTCCCAGCTCAGTCACCACGCCGATGATTCGCCGGAAAAAGTCTCTGCGGTCCAGATCCCCCCGCTCCAGCTGTGCAAACACCGCCCCGTCCCGCAGGAAGAGGATACGATGACAGTAGCTGGCGGTAAAGGCGTCGTGGGTGACCATCAGGATGGTAGCCTCACACAGTTCGTTCATCACCTCGAACCGCTCCAGCAGCAGCCGGGCGGACTTGGAGTCCAGAGCACCGGTGGGCTCGTCGGCCAGGATCAGGGCCGGCCGGGTGACAATGGCCCGGGCGGCGGCGGTGCGCTGCTGCTGGCCCCCCGACATTTGATAGGGGTATTTGTTCAGGCAGTCGGTGATCTCCAGCAGCTGGGCGGTCTCCTGCACCAGCCGCTCCACCTTCTGAGGCGGGGTTTTGCGGATGGTGAGGGCCAGGGCGATATTTTCAAAGGCGGTGAGGGTATCCAGCAGGTTGCAGTCCTGGAACACAAAGCCCAGCCGCTCCCGGCGGAATTGGGAGAGTGCCTTCTGTTTTAGAGCGGTAATGTCCTTCCCCTCCACCCAGATGTGGCCCGCCGTAGGGGTATCAATGGTGGAAATGCAGTTGAGCAGGGTGGTCTTGCCGCTGCCCGACGGGCCCATGATGCCCACAAATTCCCCTTTTTCCACCGAAAAATCCACATGGTCCACCGCATGAGTGACCGTTCCTCTGCCATAATCCCGGCACAGTCCTTCTACCTTCAGAATCTGCTCCATCTGTATGCCTCCTTTGCTTCTGAAGATAGTGTACCAGCATCATCTTAAAAATTTCTAAACGCCCTCTTACCGTTTTATGAAAGAAAAACGGACGCCCCCCAGGGCGTCCGTTTCATCCGAAATCCGGTTCAATCCAATGTTTTTAAAACTTCCATGGTGCGCTGAACCTCCGCCCGGGTCATGGTGGCAGAGGGTTGGAACTGGCCGTTCACCGGCTCCAGCAGACCGTTGCGGAGGCAGAAATCCACCGCCGTCACCGCCCAGCCGGAGACAGAAGCCCGGTCGGACAGGGCGTTGACAGCCGAACCATCGGTGGTCAGGTCCAGGCCTTCCGCTCTGGCGTAGTTATAAAGCATGGCTGCCGCCTGCTCCCGTGTCACTTCCATCTGGGGCAGGAACATACCCTTGCCGTCTCCGCTGACGATGCGCTTTTCCGCGGCCCAAACCACCGCGTCGCTTCCCGTCACATCCGCAAAGGCCACATTGGCCCCGGGCTTGGGCTGGCCTGCCACCTCATAGAGCATCTCCACAAAACCCAACCGGGTCATGGGACTGTCCACAGCACCGGCGTATACCGCCCAGGTGCTCTCCCGCTGCGGTACAACAGCCCCGGAACGGGAAGTAAACGCGGTCAGAAGGGAGGCCATTGTTCCGCCGGTGGCAGCATACTGCATATCGGCTGCGGCGGACCACAAAATGGTGCAGGAGGGGAACTCGTCGTCATACAGATGCGACTCCTCCAAAATCACACGATAGGTGCGATCCTCCTCCACCGGCTGGCCCTGCCAGGTCAGATTGACCACCCGCTGGCCAGGCTGGCCGCCTATATAAAGCTCATAGTCCATACCATACAGGAAATCGGCGTCCTGCCCACCGGTCACCCGACCGCTCTCATCCACCTGGTACCGCCCGGCACAGACCTCCAGCCATGCCTCCAGCTGGGCACCGGTCAGTTCCACCATCACCACCGGGCTGTCTCCGCTGGCCAGGGTAGCACAGTCCCTCAGGCTCAGGGCACGGGCTCCACTGCCGCTGCTGCTCTGCTCCGGCAGATATCCAAGGCTTCCGTTGGTAATCAGGGCCGCATCCGCCCCTGAGGTCCACAGCATAGCCCGGGCAACCAGATCAGCCGCCTGGGTCTGCCGGGTAGCACTGGCAGCGGTCTCCGTCCAGTTGCCGGACAGGGTTCCTGTGCGCTGCTCGGCGCGGGCCTGCTGGGCCTTCTGGCCGCCGGCCGTGGCTTGGGCCAGCGCCGGATCATTTTCATAGTCGCTCAGTCGCAGCAGCTGGCTCTCGCCGATCACAGGAGTACCGTTGTCAGAGAGGATCACCTCGGTACGGGTCAGGGTGGTTCCGCCGCTGCTGACCCAGGACACCATCTGGCCATCCCGATTCTCCAAAGTGCCCATATCCGCCTGGCCGTGGCCGCTCACCAGCAGGTCAATCCCTGCGGTTTGGGCGGCAAACTCCTCCAGCGTCTCCTGGTCTGCGTGGCAGCATACCACTACCAGGTCGCAATTCTGCTGCTCCAGCTGGGGCCAGATCCAGTGGTTCCACTCCCAGGCATAGCTCATGCCGGTGTTGTCCGTATGGCCGAACTGGCTGTCACTATAATAATAAGAGGGCAGAGACTGGGGCACCTCCAAAGTGCCCAGGCCCACCACTGCGATCCGGATCTCCTTGCCCTCCAGCTGGCGGGTATAGATGTGGTAGGGCTGGGCAGCGTTCTGTCCGCTCTCCCCGTCCATCCAGTCGGCGGAGATCAGTTTCACCGGCGTACCCTGGCCGTTTTCTTCGGTCAAATCCCGGAAAAAGGCGGCCCGGTGGCCCTGCCCCAGCCGGAACTCCTCCACGCTGGGGATCAGTCCATCATAACCGATGGTACGCAGAGCCAAAGCGGTGTCAGCGGCACTGCCGCTGACCAGGGTATTGGCCACCGCATCCCCGCTGTCCAGCAGCAGCGTGTTCTTCACGGTCTGACGCTCCTCCGCCATGGCGGAAGCTACCTTCAAATAGCTGTTTTCTTCCGTTTGTCCGGTCATGGGATCGGCCTCTCCTACCCGGCCCGCCATATCTCCTGTGGTATAAATTGCCAGGGCAGGCGCCGTCTCAGCAGGTGCAGGTTCCGCAGCCCAGGCGGCCGTAGCCGGCAGAAGCAGCAGCGCCAGCAGCGCCGCACCCAGCCGGCGAAACAATATGGATTTCCGTGCCATTAAGATCGCCTCTTTTCTCCCACATGGGGCACGTTCCTCCGGCACAAGGCCGGTAATCTGGTCCAAGTATTGTCGTTTTGTTTATTATACGTCCAGGCAGAGGCGGATTCAACGCATGGCAGGTGAATGTAAACAAAAAGAAATATTGTTACAATTCCTTTTCTTGAAGCAAAAAAGAACGCCGCATATGCGGCGTTCTTTTGCGTGAAAGAAAGGGAAAACTCAGCCCATGGCGCACAGCTCGGCGGCGGTGCGGGCAGCCAGACGGGCGTTGTTGAATACCAGCTGGATGTTGGAATCCAGGCTGTCGCCGCCGGTGAGTTCCTTCACCTTGGCCAGCAGGAAGGGGGTGGTGGCCTTACCGTGGATGCCCTGCTCCTTGGCCTGCTCAATGGCCTCGTCGATGGCCTTGTTGATGACGTCGTGGTCCATGGCAAACTCCTCGGGGATGGGGTTGGTCACCAGCATACCGCCCTTCAGGCCCAGCTCCTGGGAAGCGTGGAAAGCAGCGGCAATCTCCGCGGTGGTGTCCATGCGGTAGTCCACCTCGAAGCCGCTCTTGCGGGTGTAGAAGGCGGGCAGCTCCTTGGTGCCGTAGCCGATGACGGGCACGCCGTGGGTCTCCAGGTACTCCAGAGTCAGGCCCAGGTCCAGGATAGACTTGGCGCCGGCGCACACCACCATCACGGGGGTGGAAGCCAGCTCCTCCAGGTCGGCGGAGATGTCCATGGTGGTCTCAGCGCCACGGTGGACACCGCCGATGCCGCCGGTGGCGAAGATCTTGATGCCGGCCATATGGGCAATCATCATGGTGGTGGTAACGGTGGTGGCGCCGTCGGCCTTGCGAGCCACCAGCACAGCCAGGTCACGGCGGCTGGCCTTGGTCACAGCCTGGCCCTGCTTGCCCAGGTACTCGATCTCCTCAGCGGTGAGACCGGCCTTCAGACGGCCGCCCAGGATGGCGATGGTGGCGGGCACCGCGCCGTTGTCCCGGATGATCTGCTCCACCTTGAGAGCAGTCTCCACATTCTGGGGATAGGGCATACCGTGGGAGATGATGGTAGACTCCAGGGCCACCACGGGCTTGCCCTCGGCCACGGCCTGGGCTACTTCAGGAGCTACGTCCAGATACTTGTTCAGATTCATTGCAGTTACCTCCATATGAAATCAGTTGTTTTTATGCTTATGCTTCCATCCGGTCTCTGAGCAGTCGGGCGCTCATAGCCGGGTTAATGGTCTCGGCGCTCTCCATGGCAATGGCTCCCGCTGCCATGGCGGCTTTGGCAGTGCCCTCCAGATCGGTACCTTCCAGGTAGGCCCAGGCAATGGCCGCCATCCCTGCGTCGCCGCAGCCGGTGGTGTTCACCATCTGACCGGGACAGCAGGGCACATGAACCCGCCCGTTGTGGTCGGCGGCCAGCACGCCCTCCCCGCCCAGGCTGATGAATACCCGCCGCAGGCCGGTGTCCAGCAGGACGTCAGCCGCCCGGTTCAGGCTGGCCTCGTCGGTGATGGTCACCCCGGAGAGCAGCCCCGCCTCCATCCGGTTGGGCTTGAGGGTGTGGAGTTTGCCCAGCACCGGCCGCAGCTTCTCCGCCTTGGCGGTAGATACCGGATCGGCAAAGATGGGCAGATGCAGGTTGTCCGCCAGCCAGGCAATGGACTGAGCCGGAATATTGGTATCCACCACCACCAGCTGGGCGTTTTGCAGCAGGCGGCTCCGCCCGGCCAGAAAGGCCGGGGTCATATGCTCATAGATCTCCATATCGCTCACTGCCAGGGCCATATCCCCCCGCTGGTCGGCGATGAAGAGATAGGTGGAGGTGGCTCCGCCAGGCACCGTCAGACACTGGCTGATGTCGATGCCCAGCTCCCCGCAGCTGGCGGCAATGCGCTGGGCGTTCATATCGTCCCCGAAGGCGGTGAGCAGCCGCACATCCATCCCCAGCAGCGCCATGTTGTGGGCAATGTTGCGGCCTACGCCTCCCAGACTGGTCCGCACCTGTCCGGGGTTGGAGTCCGCCGGCACCAGCTTGCCGAAGGACCGGCCACCGATGTCCAGGTTCACTCCTCCCACCACCACTGCGTAAGGAGCGGTACGGACGATGTAGCCCTTTCCGGCGATGTGTCCCTGCTTCATCAAGTTGGAGATATGCACCGCCGCCGACGACCGGGTGATACCGGCCTTTTCCGCCAGCTCCTGCTGGGAGATCAGGGGGTTTTCTTCGATCCATTTCAGGATCTGCCGTTCCCGCTGGGTCATGGGACACCTCCTAAACTTTTATCTTCTTTCTAATCATATGCTTAGATACCAGGTTTGTCAAGCCCAATTTAGCCTGCCGCGATACGGGCGGCTACCGTGTTGAGCACCTCCTGGTGGGTCTGGTCAAAAATGTGGGTATAGATCCGACCGGTGATGGACACATCCTTGTGTCCCAGGGCTTTGCCGATGTCCACCAAAGGAATGCGGGCGCTGTTGGCCAGGCTGGCAAAGGTATGTCGCAGGCCATGGACCGTGATGGGCGGCAGGCCGTGCCGCTCCACAAAGGTGCGGAAAGACCAGGTCACCATATTGGGGTGTCTGGGTTCTCCCTTGTCGTCGGTCAGTACATAGCCGCTGTCCACATAGTCCGGCTGGGTGGCCGCCCGCTCTGTCTGCTCCCGCCGGATGCTGTGGAGCAGATTGGTCAGGTCCTCCAGTCCGGCGATGCCCAGGGTACGGATGGAATTGCGGGTCTTGGGTTCCTTTTCCACCACCTGGTCTCCCGCAGTGGTGCGGGTGACCCGGATGCGGATCACATAGTGCTCAAAATCCACGTCAGTCCACCGCAAACCGCAGATCTCCCCCCGCCGCAGGCCCAGGTAGGCCCCCAGCTTGACCACCAGCTCCAGCCAGGAGCCCTCCACCTCCCGGAAGAGATCCCGCAGCTGTTCCGGGGTGTAGTAGAACTGCCGGGTGGGGTGCTCTCTGGGGGCCTCCACCCGCTCCACCGGATTCTCCCGCAGGATCTTCTGCCGGAAGGCCAGCTGGAGGGCTGTGTGGAGCAGGATGTGGTGCTTGTGGACGCTGTTGGAGTCCAGACGGCCCTCCCGCATTTTTTCGGCATAATATTTCTGGATGTGCCACGGCTCCAGCTGCCGCAGGCGGATGCGGCCCAATGCGGGAACGATGTGGTTTTTGATGAGTGCTCGATAGCAGTAATAGGTGGTATAGGCCCGATTGGGGGCGATGACCTCCTCCAGCCAGTACTCCAGCCACTCCGCCAGGGTCAGGCGGTTGGAATCACAGAGCACCCTTCCGCCCAGCCCCTTTTGGAACTGTTCCAGGGCCAGTTCCGCTTCCGCCAGATCGGTAAAGGTGCGTACTCTTCGGTCCCGGTGTCCATCGGCATTGGTGCCGTAATTGAAGCAGACGTAGTACAGCTGCTTTTGATCGTCATACGCCAGGTTCTTTTTGATCGTCTTTCTTGCCATTCCAACTCCTCCTCAGTGCACCCAATGATGGTCGAACAGTGTCGTATCTTGTATTTTGTCAGGGATCGTTTCAGCCGTCAACAGTTCTGTACTGACCGTTTCACTTTTCTTTTTCCCCTCATTTTGACTACCTGGAGGATACCTGTCGCCATTTTTATTCCATCAAGCGACTGTGCCACAATGGATTGCGGATTTTCAAATAATTTGTTCCCTCCTCATGGTCAAATAAAATAAGGAGGAATTCCAAATGAGAAACCTCAAGAGGACTCTCAGCCTGGCTCTGGCCGCTGTTATGCTGATGGGCATGATGGTCGTGGGCGCCGGCGCTGCGAGCAGTGATTTCACCGATGCTGATGAAATCAAGAATGTTGAGGCTGTCGACGTTATGGTCGGTCTCGGTGTACTCGAGGGCGGCGATAAGGGCGACTTCCAGCCCAACTCCATCCTGACCCGTGAGCAGGCTGCTAAGATTATCTGCTACCTGCTGCTGGGCACCGAGTCTGCTGAAAAGCTGACCACCAACTCCACCGTGTTCAACGACGTGGCCGCTGACCGCTGGTCCGCTCCCTACATCGGCTACTGCGTGAACCTGGGCATCCTGGCTGGCGACGGTCAGGGCAACTTCTTCCCCGAGGGCAAGCTGACTGGCGCCGCCTTCGCCAAGATGCTGCTGGTTGCTCTGGGCTATGATCCCGCCATCGAGAAGTATGTGGGCAGCGAGTGGATGATCAACGTTGCTGCTGACGCCATCGAGGCTGGCATCTCCCCCAAGGGCGTGGTGCTGTCCAACGAGCTGTCCCGTCAGGACGCTGCTCAGATGGCCTTCCAGACCCTGACCGCTGACACCGTGAAGTATGCCAACAAGGGCACCACCATCATCGGTTCCGACGGTATGCAGGTTATCGTGGGCAACACTCCCGCTGAGAAGATCACCAACAGCGAGAACAACGACTACCGCACCGAGGATAAGGACACCATCCAGCAGTTCTGCGAGAAGTACTTCCCCGACCTGGAGAAGGACACCACCGCTACCAAGAACACCGCTGATGACTTCGAGCGTCCTGGTTACACCTGGGTTTATGACGGCGACGCCATTGCCTTTGCTGCCAAGACTCCTGTGGCCACCTATGCTGGTGCTGACTTCGACAAGGACGCTATCAGCGACCTGAAGGACGACTACACCAAGGTTGACACCGCTCCCATCTACTACAACGGCACTGTGGACGGCAATGTGAACGATGTGTCCAAGCTGAACCGCAACGGCTACAACATCGAGGTCTATGCTAACAGCGACGACGAGGTTACCGCCATCATCGTGACCGAGGCCTTCTTCAGCCAGGTTACTGCTGTCAACACCGACGATGACGATAAGGTCACCGACGTGGATGTGACTGTGTACGAGGCTGGTTCCGGCGAAGTTACTCTGAACATCGACGTGAAGGACAACAAGGACGCTTATGCCATGGTGAAGGACCTGGAAGAGGACGACGTCTTCATGGGTTACTACACTGCTGGCTGGGCTGACGGCGATGCCGACAAGCTGCTGGCTGTTGACACCAACGTTGAGACCGTGGACGGCAAGGTTACCGCCAAGAGCGTCAGCGGCGCTTACAACGGCTGGCTGAAGATCGACGGCGAGAAGTACGAGTTTGCTTGGGAGTACAGCCAGGCTGCTGTCAACACCGGCGACGAGGGCACCTTCTACCTGTTCAACAACTACATTGTCCACTATGACGGCGAGTCCGCTGCCAACTCCGACGACTACCTGTACGTGGTCCGCGCCGATACCGAGACCGGCACCTGGAGCGAGAAGTCCTACTACGCCGAGGTCGTCTATGCCGACGGCACCTCCGAGGTTATCTACACCAAGACTCTGGCCGACGAGGGTCAGGCTTATGCTTATAAGTACAACGAGAAGAAGGACTACTACGAGCTGAGCAAGGGCGATGCCACCGACAGCGTGACCATCGACATCACCAAGGGCAAGACCGCTATCGGCGGTGGCAAGACCGCTGACAGCCAGACTGTCTATGTCTCCATCAAGCTGGACGAGGGCAAGTTTGATTCCGCCAAGACCTACACCGGCTACAAGAACGTGCCTTCCATGGAGGGTACTGCTAGCATCGTGGCCGACGGCAAGACCGCTGATATCGTGTTCATCGTGGACGGCACCACTTCCGCCTCCGCCGATGACCTGATCTACATCAACGGTGAGTCCGTCTCCGCCAAGATCGACGACGACGATCTGGGTGAGTACTACACCTACACCGCCGTTGTGGACGGCGAGGTTGTGGAGATCATGGTTGACGCCAGCACCGAAAACGCTGCTGAGCTGGACGGCCTGTACTCCGCCTACGCTGTGGACGATGACAACATCTACTCTGACCTGAAGGCTGCCACCGTTGGCGATGGTAAGGATTACCTGACCACCACCGGCAACTTCGAGAAGGCTGCCAACGAGGTCATCACTGTTGGTGATGCCGGCACCATGGCTTACACCGACGACGTGACCGTGTTCGTGGTTGATACCGACGGCGACATCACCACCGGCTCCATCACCCGCAATTACAGCGACAACACCGCCATCTACTACACTGTGAACAGTGACGGCGCTGTGACCTCCCTGTACATTGTGAAGTAATCCATCCTCTAAGGATTACAAAGGCGGCTGCCCAAATGGGCAGCCGCCTTTTTTATTTTAGCCCAATGCAAAATAGCGGTAGGTTTGCCCTGATTTGTTTAACTGATCATCCACCTGTGCCGAGTACCAGGATAGTCCCTGCCCGCTCCAGGTGATATGCAGATTCAGGCAGCTTGCGCCGGAGTAGGATGTACCCATGCCGGAGCTGCGAGTCTGGCCAGCTACCAGCACGGTACCGTTTTCCAGTTCCTGCCCTGCGTCCACAGTCAGCACCACCATTTTGGGCACAAATTCAAAGGTAAGCTGGTTAGGGTGTTCTGCCCCTGCCTCGCCGGTACCCGCATAGCTTCCGCTGGCAATATGAAGCGTGCTGCCGGCGAGTTGATTCAGCGCATTGTCAATCTTGGCCAGGTCCTCGTTGAAGTCTGTCCGCAGGAAGGAGTCCGACCCTTCCCACTGATGCAGCTGATAATGTTCCGTATAGTTTGCCATATACATTCCTCCTTGTTTTTCATTTGCGGGGCAAAAGCGGCCCTGTCCTCATCCCCACCGGTACCAAAACAAGGCTTTTTTGTTGCACACCGGGAAAACAGCGGCGGTAATCTGCCGCCATCTTTGTCATACAGGGCAAAGGTACTCGAACTGAAGTTATTTTCTGAAAACCGGCGTAGATGTATCACTTACAACAAAAAGAAGCATTTTTGACCATGCAACAAAAGCCCTCTGTCCGGGGATGGACGGAGGGCTTTCAGCATGAAAGAAAAACTAGGAGGAATGCGTATGGCAAACTATACGGAACATTATCAGCTGCATCAGTGGGAAGGGTCGGACCCTTTCCTGCGGACGGACTTCAACGAGGATCTAAAAAAGGTAGACCTGGCTATATGGGCAGCAAAAAGTGCAAGTGGATGTATTGAAGGTACCTTTACCGGCAATGGTGACCAAACGGAGATCAGTCTGGGGGTACGGCCCAAATTTGTTGCCGTCACGGCTCCCCATAAGGACAGCTCACGCGCCTCCGATATCCGCTTGGCGCTGGGAACGGAACATTGTATGATCTCGTTTGACAGTTATAGTCCTGCCGTATATTCCAAGATCACCTTTCAGGATACAGGCTTCACCATTGAAGATGGATCAGATGACGGACTTAACGGTGCGGGTCAAAACAACGGCTACGCTGCATTTTATTAAGCCGCCTACTCCGCAGAACAAAACAAGGCTCCCGCTTTTCAGCGGGAGCCTTGTTTTCCTTACAGTAGTGACACTGTTTGCTACGGAGTGAAATTACTCAGCAGTCACATCGGTCACAACGATGAAGGTCACGGTCTCATCGTTAGCGTCCACAACAGCGTCGAAGGTGACGGTGTAGCCGTTCTTAGCAGCAGCCTGCATGGCAGCCAGAGTGGTCACGGACTTGCTGTAGTCGCCATCGGTGTCGTGGGTGTCCACGATCACCAGCTTGGAAGCGTCATAGTCGCTGAACTTGCTGGAAGTCAGCAGGTCGCCCAGGTAGCTGGTGTAAGTGGCATCGGTCACCACGGTGGAGTCGGTGATCTTGTCGCTCAGGGTGTAGAGGTCATCCTCGTCCACGCTGTAGGTGTAGAAGCCAGCGGCGGGAGCCTTGGTGGCGTCCTTCTCGACGATCTCGACCTCGTTGCCTTCCATGTCATAGACAGTGTAGGCAAAGCCGCCGGAGACGTTGGAGCCCTTGGTGTCAGCAGCCACATAGATGTAGTCGCCGGTCTCAGCAGCGGCGAAGTCGCCGGTGGTGATAACCACGTAGTTAGCAACCTTGCTGCCGTTCTCCATGCTGTAGATCACCTGAGCAGCGTCATCATTGCTGGTAGCAGTGAAGGACACGCCGCCGGTCTTGCTGGTGACGGACAGCTTGGAACCATTGCCCTCGACAACGACGTAAACGGTCTTGTCGGTCAGGTAGTAGGTATCCTTCAGCTTCTTGTCGTCAGCCTTGATCTTGTCAGCCTTGTCGAAGTCAACAGCGCCCACCTTGTAGTCGTCGCCGGAATCCCAAGCAGACAGCTTCACGGAGACATCCTTGTTAACCTCGTGCTTAGTGTCGGTGTAGAAGACGGTGGTGCCCTTCAGGCCATCCAGGTAGCCCTTAACGGCGTCACGCTCGGTAGTGCCCTCAGCGGTAGCAATCTCGATCTCCTCGACAGTGCCGTCCAGGTGCACGATCTGAGCATAGTAGGTGTAGGTCTCCTCGTTGTAAGCAGTGGTCTTCTCAACCCAAGTAGTCACAACGAAGAAAGCATCGCCGATGGTGGAAGTGCCCTCAACAACCTCGGTCTTGATGACATAGCCGTTGTTGTCCAGGTACAGCTTGTAGCTGCCTTCCTTAAAGTCGACCTTCTGAGCGATCTCATCATCAACAACGCCAGCCATGGTGTACTTGGTGCCGCCGATGGTGTAGGAGGTGGTGGTGTAAGCGGTGATGGCGCCCTCAACGGACTCAGCCACGTAGGAACCGATGACCTCGTTCTTGTGATCGCCAGCGCCCACGACCAGAGCAACCACAGCGTCCTTCACATAGGTGTCGGCGTTGTAGCCGGCAATGTCGGTGTTGTTAAAGGGACCAGCCTTGTCGAAGGTAATGTAAGCGGTCACGCCGTCCTCAGCATCGTCCTTCTTCACGTCGGTGTCAACGTCGGTGATGACGTCGGCAGTGTAGCGGGTCACGATGATCTTGGAGACCTCGTTGTTGTCGCCAACATAGTACTCAACCACGTCGCCGATCTCGTAGGCATCGCCAGCGAAGCCGTTCTTA
Source organism: Flavonifractor sp. An9 (assembly GCF_002161245.1). Lineage (NCBI taxonomy): Bacteria > Bacillati > Bacillota > Clostridia > Eubacteriales > Oscillospiraceae > Flavonifractor > Flavonifractor sp. An9. The sequence goes on along the minus strand of NZ_NFHC01000038.1, from coordinate 2,942 downwards.
ACGGTGGTAGCACCGTCGATGTCCAGCTTCTTGTTGGCCTCGGTGGCCCAGTACTCGGCGTCCTTGTCGGCCTTGCTCACCACGATGGTGTAATCGGCCTCGTCAGCGGCAAAGGTGACGTCTTCCTTGTTGTACTGCCAGGTGTAGCCGGGACGGCCAAAGGCGTCGGTCTCACCGGAAACCTTCTTCAGGTCGGTGAAGTACTTCTCGCAGAACTGCTGGATGCCGTCGTTGTCGCCATCGGTATAGTTCTCGCTGCCGTCCTTCACAGACTCAGCGGGGGTGTTGCCCACGATGACCTGCATACCGTCGGAACCGATAACGGTGGTGCCCTTGGAGGCATACTTCACCATGTCAGCGGTCAGGGTCTGGAAAGCCATCTGAGCAGCGTCCTGACGGGACAGGTCGTCGGTCAGCACCAGGCCCTTGGGGGAGATGCCAGCCTCGATGGCGTCGGAAGCCACGTTGATGACCCAGTCATTGCCGGTATACTTCTCGATGGTGGGATCATAGCCCAGAGCAACCAGCAACATCTTGGCGAAGGCAGCGCCAGTCAGCTTGCCCTCGGGGAAGAAGTTGCCGTTGCCGTCACCGGCCAGGATGCCCAGGTTCACGCAGTAGCCGATGTAGGGAGCGGACCAACGGTCAGCAGCCACGTCGTTGAACACGGCGGAGTTGGTGCTCAGCTTCTCGGCAGACTCCTCACCCAGCAGCATATAGCAGATGATCTTGGCAGCCTGCTCACGGGTCAGGATGGAGTTGGGCTGGAAGTCGCCCTTATCGCCGCCCTCGAGAATACCGAGCGCGACCATAACGTCGACAGCCTCAACGTTCTTGATCTCACCAGCATCGGTGAAATCCTTGCTCGCAGCGCCGGCGCCCACGACCATCATGCCCATCAGCATAACAGCGGCCAGAGCCAGGCTGAGAGTCCTCTTGAGGTTTCTCATTTGGAATTCCTCCTTATTTTATTTGACCATGAGGAGGGAACATCCTCTCCATGAGTCTGGCATAATGATAATCCATCAAATCCGTTCCGTCAACACCCCCGGCGCTTTTGTAACACAAGCGTAATCTTCCGGCCAGGCTGTACCGGCGGAGGAAAGGAACGGGGTGCGGGTTAGTCCAGCAGCAGCTCGTATACCGCTCCCTGGACGTAGTCGATCTCTTCAAAGGTGGTGAAGGGGCCCACGGAGAAGCGGACTGCCCCCTGGGGGAAGGTGCCCAGGGTCTGGTGGGCCACCGGGGCACAATGAAGGCCGCAGCGGGTCTGGATGCCGTACTCCTGCTCCAGCCGGAAGGCCATTTCCCCATTGTCCGCCTTCAGAAAGTCAATGGACACCACCCCGGTGCGGTTGGCAGGGTTGTCGGTACCCAGCACCCGGATGCCGTCCTCCTCCAGCTCCATAAGCCGGGCCCACAGGTGTCCCGCCAGCTTATGCTCCCGGATACGGAGGGTCTCCCCCTCCTGCTCCAGATAGTCCAGGGCCGCCCCCAGGCCGAAGATGCCGGGCAGGTTGAGGGTCCCCGCCTCAAAGCGGTCGGGCAGGAATGCGGGCATCTCCAGAGATTCCGACATACTGCCGGTGCCGCCGGAGAGCAGCGGGTCCAGCTCCGCCGCCAGAGCGTCGGTCACCACCACCCCGCCGATGCCCTGGGGCCCCAGCAGGCCCTTATGGCCGGGGAAGGCCAAGCCGTCGATGCACATGGAAGCCATATCCACCGGGATGGCCCCCAGGGTCTGAGCCCCATCCACCAGGAAGAAGATCTCCCGCTCCCGGCAGAGAGGGCCCACCTTATCAATAGGAAAGAGGGTGCCCGAGACGTTGGAGCCGTGACAGAGCATGACGGCCCGGACGTCGGGGGTCAGCTTGTCCGCCAGTCCGTCCAGGATCAGCTCCCCCCGGTCGGTACAGGGCAGGTACTCCACCACAACACCCTGCTTTTTCAGCTGCTCCAGGGGGCGAAGCACCGCATTGTGCTCCATGGGGGAGGTGAGCACCTTATCCCCCGGCCGGAGCAGGCCCTTGAGCAGCAGATTGAGTCCGGCGGTAGCGCCGGCAGTAAAGACCACATTGCGGGGGCCGGGGCCGTTTACCAGAGCATTGAGTTTTTCCCGCACCTCCAGCACCCGGCCGGCGGCGTCATAGGCCTGCTGATAGCCCCCCCGGGCGATATTGCAGCCGATGTTGGTGATAAAATCGCTCATGGCCTCCCCCACACCGGGGGCTTTGGGGTAGGACGTGGCGCCGTTGTCCAGATAGACGCTGCGCATGGCAGTTTCCTCCTGTCTCTACATTATTACATATAAGGTAAGGGGCGGGCATCTGCCCGCCCCCTTGGTTCAGAACCAGGTCTCCAGCGCCAGCCGGGTCCGGTAGTCCTCCCGCTCCATCCGTGGCAGCAGCCGGTCCAGCAGATCGGCGGTACCGGGCCGGTCATCCAGCATGACCCGAACCGAGCCGGTACGGCTGTCAAAGCGGTTCATCAGGGCATTGCTGCGGGTGGCTGCTGAGCGGGTATCCCCGGTCTGATCCAGCTGGGGAGACCAGCAGGCCCAGCCTTCCTCCGACAGCGCTGAGGACACATCCCGTCCCGCCTCCTCCAGATAGACGGCGTGGGTCTTGAGCCGCACCAGCCGGTCCAGCAGGACCTCGCCCTGATCCAGCTGCTCCTCCACCTGGCTCAGAGTGGTCCCTCCCACGCTCAGGCCCACAGCGTGGCCGGAGCCCACGATACGGCGGAGGTTTTCCTCATTGGCCTCCAGCTCCTCGGACCGGAACAGGAAGAGGGCTTTCACCCCCGCCCCATCCAACTGGTCCAAGATAGACGGCGTGGGTCTTGAGCCGCACCAGCCGGTCCAGCAGGACCTCGCCCTGATCCAGCTGCTCCTCCACCTGGCTCAGAGTGGTCCCTCCCACGCTCAGGCCCACAGCGTGGCC